>VAZZ01000478.1:0-3231 GCA_005884715.1 Alphaproteobacteria bacterium
CGACCGGCGCTATCCGATCGTCAATGGCTTTCGGGATGGCCGCTGATATGGCCCCTGTCCTGCGCTTCGCCCCATCACCGACCGGGCGCATCCATATCGGCAATGCACGCACCGCCATCCTCAACTGGCTCTACGCGCAGAAATCCGGCGGCACTTTCATCCTGCGCTATGACGACACGGATGTCGAACGCTCAAAGAGCGAGTTCGCCGAAGCCATCGCCGCCGATCTCGCCTGGCTCGGCATCAGGCCGGACGTCGTCGAACATCAGTCGAAGCGCACTGGCGCCTATCATGCGGCGGCCGACAGGCTCAAGGCCTCTGGCCGGTTCTATCCCTGCTACGAGACGGCTGATGAGCTGGAACGGCGGCGCAAGCGCCAGCTCGCCCGCCATCAGCCGCCGGTCTATGACCGCGCCGCGCTCAAGTCCACCGATGCAGAGCGCAAGGCGCTCGAAGCCGAGGGGCGCAAGCCGCATTGGCGCTTCAAGCTCGAGCATCGCATTGTCGAATGGAACGACCTCATCCGCGGGCCCCAGCATATCGACACGACAAACCTTTCCGATCCGGTGCTGGTGCGCGAGGGGGGCAGCCATCTCTATACATTTTCCTCGGTTGTCGATGACATCGATTTCGGCATCACTCATGTGATCCGCGGCGAAGATCACGTGGTCAACACCGCGGTGCAGATCGAGCTCTTCGAAGCCCTCGCAGGCTCGCTGCCGACCTTTGCTCATCACAGCCTCCTGACCGGCGCCGACGGCCAGGGCCTGTCGAAGCGCCTCGGCTCCCTCTCGATCACCTCCTTGCGCGAACAGGGGCTCGAAGCGATGGCGGTGGTGAGTCATGCCGCCCTTCTCGGCACATCCGATTCCATTCATCCCTGCATTGATTACCGCGAGCTCATCGAGGGCTTCGACCTTGGCAAGCTGTCGCGCGCCCCCGCCCGCTTCGATGAGAATGAATTGCGCGGCCTCAATGCCAGGCTCCTGCATATGCTGCCCTATGCGGCGGTGAGGGACCGGCTCAAGCATGGCGATGAAACCTTCTGGCTGGCGGTGCGGGGCAATCTCACGACGCTAGCCGATGTCGAGGGCTGGTGGACCGTCGTTTCGGGCAAGATCATCCCGATCATCGCTGCAGAGGACCGCGATTTTATTGCCGCTGCCGCACGCCTGCTGCCGGAGGCGCCGTGGACAGCTGAGACCTGGAAGACCTGGACGGAAGCCGTGAAGGCCGAGACCGGGCGCAAGGGCAAGGCGCTGTTCATGCCGTTGCGCCTGGCGCTGACCGGCCTCGATCACGGGCCCGAACTCGCCCTGTTGTTGCCGCTGATCGGGCGCGATAAGACGATTTCGCGCCTCAACGCCAACTAGGGCGTGGACTCATTAGCGCGCAGCCATATCCGGATTGACGCGAGTTTGATGAAGGCTAGATAGTTGGCTGCGAGCCTGTCATATCGGGCCGACCAAGCGCGATCGCGCTCAATGCGCGATGCTCGCCTAAGCCTAACGGCTGGGTCACGCCATTCGTGGTCCGGCCCCGATCATTGCAGGGATCGTTACCAATCCGCACGGACATGTCATAAACCCTCATGACCGCGAACTCACCCTGGCCGCCGCTGCCATTGTCGGAATGGGCCGACACCTGCGACACGCTGCACCTCTGGACCCAGGTCGTCGGCAAGGTGCGCCTCTTTCTCACGCCCTACGTCAATCATTGGTGGAACGTCCCCCTCTACGTCACCTCGCGCGGCCTCTCGACCTCGCCGATTCCGCACACCGTCCGCACCTTCGAGATACTCTTCGACTTCGTCGACCATCAATTGCGCATCGAGGCCAGCGATGGCGCGACCGAGCACATGGCCTTGCGGCCCATGTCGGTGGCGGACTTTTACGCGGAGGTCATGGCCCGCTTGGGGAAGGTCGGCATTCAGGCGCACATCTGGACCATGCCCAGCGAGATCGAGAACGCGATTCCCTTCGAGCTGGACCGGGATCATGCACAGTACGACGCCGCCATGGTCGAGCGATTCTGGCAGGCGCTGGTGCAGGTCGATCGCCTGTTCAAGCTCTTTCGCGCGCGCTTCATCGGGAAGGTCAGTCCCGTTCACTTCTTCTGGGGCAGCTTTGATCTCGCGGTGACGCGGTTCTCGGGTCGCACGGCGCCAGCGCCTGGTGGCGTTACTCCCAACGTTGCTCCGTGGGTCATGGCCGAAGCCTACTCGCACGAGGTCTGCAGCTGCGGGTTCTGGCCGGGCAACGGCGGTTACGGCCGGGCGGCGTTCAACGTCTACGCCTACCCCGAGCCTGCCGGCTTTGGCGACACGCCGTTGCGCACGCCCGAGGCTCTCTACGACAAGGGCCTTGGGCAGTTCATCCTGCCTTATGACGCGGTTCGCCAGTCGCCCAACCCGGACGAGTTCCTCCTGGGCTTTCTTCAGGAAACCTATGAAGCGGCCGCCAACCTCGGGAAGTGGGATCGGCAAACGCTTGAGCGGCAATAGGTGTAGCGGGACCGGGCAAGGCGCAGCCCCTGCGGAGCGCGAATGACGAGGTCGACGTCGCCGGTGTGAGCATCGGTGGCCGTGTGCAAGTTAATAGATCCGCCGTGGTCACCTACCGCATGATGGCGCACGAAGGACGAACAGACCCCGTCAGTTTCGGTCGGCCGTTGCCGCGCTCACGGTTCTCTTCGCGAGCCATGTCACCATCGCACCCTTTGCGCTCGAAGCAATGGCCACCAGATAAGCACCAACCTCAACACGGACATTGAGGTCAGCGCGTTCTCGGCGGGCCCTGCAGGCTGCGGTCAACCAGTTGATTGCCCGCGTCAACGCCTTTGACCGCGCCATTCCGCCCAACGTCTTGGCCCCCGCCGATGAGCTGATTGAGTGACTGAAAGTGCGTACTCGCTGCAGTTGCCTAGGACCGTTTATAGCACTTAGCTAACGTTCTGAATTGACCTCCGCTTTCGGCGTTACAGCAGACATGGCTGAACTTGCCGCTGCACCCAAAGCCGACAATCCGGTTGATGGACTCCCCGATAGGGCAGACATAAGATAGCGGCTGCTGAAGGCAGTACCCGCGCATGACCGAAGAACGCGCCCAACGCCGCCTTACCGCCATCCTTGCTGCCGACGTGGTCGGCTACAGTCGCATGATGGGTGTCAATGAGGCCGGCACCCTGACCGCGCTCAAGGCTTGGCACAAAGATATCATTCAGCCGCTGATG
>VAZZ01000478.1:3272-6715 GCA_005884715.1 Alphaproteobacteria bacterium
CGCAGCCAACGAGGGCGCTCTCGACAAGCGGAAAATAATACTGCGCGTCGGGATCAATCTCGGCGATGTGATTGTGGAGGGTGGCGACATCTACGGCAACGGGGTCAACGTCGCGGCACGGCTTGAGGCCATGGCCGAGCCAGGCGGAATCTGCGTTTCCGATGACGTTTATCGGCAAGTCCGGGACAAGCTCGATTTCGGCTTTGAAGACGTCGGCGAACACCAACTCAAAAACATCGCGCGGCCCGTGCGCATCTTTCGTGTGCGGTCCGATGCCACATCTCTCGCGCCGCGGCCGTGCCTGGCGCTTTCCGAGAAGCCGTCGATTGCGGTTCTGCCCTTCCAGAACATGTCGGGCGATCCCGAGCAGGAGTATTTCGCCGACGGCATCGTGGAGGACATCACCACCGCATTGTCGCGCACGGGATGGTTGTTCGTGATCGCGCGCAATTCTTCCTTCACCTACAAGGGGCGCGCCGTCGACGTCAAACAGGTAGGACGCGAGCTCGGCGTGCGCTACGTCCTGGAGGGGAGTATCCGTCATGCTGGCGGGCGGGTACGCATCGCCGGGCAGTTAATCGAGACGGTCACCGGTGGGCATGTCTGGGCTGATCGATTTGACGGCGCATTCGACGACATTTTCGAGTTGCAGGACCGCATTACAAACAGTGTTGTCGGCGCCATCGAACCGAGCCTGCGACGCGCGGAAACCGTGCGTGCCTGGACGAAGCCGACCGACAGCCTGGATGCCTATGATCTGTACCTTCGCGGAGTCCATCAAATCTATATCGCGACGCATGAGTCGCTCAACGCCGCGATCGGGTTCTTGCGCCGCGCAGTGGCAATTGATCCCCACTACAAGCTCGCAAAGGCCTTTTTGGCAATCGCCTATGCCATCCGAGATACCCCCGGTTGGGCTGAATCCGGGGACCGCGAAACGGCGATCGCATTAGCGCGCGAAGCCATTGATGCAGCCGGCGACGATCCGACCACGCTTCGGGCGGCAGGGTACGCTCTCGCCTATTACGCAGAAAAGGTCGACGCGCCGGGCGGTGATTTCGCAACCGCGTCCGCCGCTCTCAACCGTGCACTGCGATTGAATCCCAACTCGGCCCAGACGCTCCACACCCTCGGCTTTGTTCACATGTGGTCAGGCGAGACCGAGCGGGCCATCGACTACTTTCTTCGCGCCATGAGGATCAGTCCACGGGACCAGGAAATGGGCTACATGCTGCATGGTCTTGGGACGACCTATCTGATGTGCGACAAGAACCTTGAAGCCCTTGAAGCCGGGCGTCGTGCGGTGGAGGAAATGCCGAAACATGGCCCCAGCCATCGTGTTGTGATCGTGGCACTGGTGCGTCTCGGCCGCATGGAAGAAGCTTCGGCGGCCACCGCCCGGCTCTTGAAGATCGTCCCGGATAGTCGCCTCGCGAACATCAGGCCGCCATCGCGGATCCCCGGGTTTGCCGAGCGGTTCCGTGCCGATTTGCGGCTCGCTGGTTATCCCGAATGACCACCTCGCCGGCCATGCTTCGCTAACGCGATGCCCGGTTTTGAGGGAAAAACTGCCATACAGCCGACATGACATGAAGTCCGAGTCTGACCGATATTGTTGCAGAAGTCTGTTGCCGACGGACGCGAACAGTGATTCCATCCCGATAGGGTGAACAGCGGCGGGGACAGGCCATGATGGGCCGGTGCAATCGAGACCAGGGTCAGCTGTTCTATTCGTTTGACCTCGATGCGGCGGTACCGGGCGATCATTTGGTGCGGGAGATCGCGGCCGTTCTCGACTTGAGCTGGGTCTACGACGAACTGGCGCCACACTATCCTCCGATGGGCCGGCCCTCGATTGATCCGGTGCTGATGATCCGGATGCTCATCATCGGTTATGTCTTTGCCATCCGCTCGGAACGGGCCCTGTGCCGCGAGGTACAGGTCAACCTGGCCTACCGCTGGTTCTGCGGCTTGAGCATTGAGGACAAGCTGCCTGATCACTCGGCGTTCTCTCGAGCCCGCAACGAACGCTTCCATGACAACGACATCTTCCGGCGGGTCTTCGAGCGTGGTGTTGGGGCTTGTATTGCTGCAGATCTGGTCGGTGGCACAGGTTTTGCCGTGGACGCGAGCCTGATTGCGGCCGACGCCAACAAGCATCGTTCGATCCCGGGTGGCGACTGGAACAGGGACATTGATCCGGGACGGGCAAGCCGGGCTGTCAAGGAGTATCTGGCGACGCTCGACGATCCTGCCTACGGCACGGCAAGCGAGGTCACGCCGAAGTTCATCTCGCCGTCCGATCCCGCAGCCCAGTGGACTGGTGCCCTGCGCAGCGCTGCATTCTTCGCCTACGCCGACAATTATCTCATCGACGTGAAGTTCGGGGTCATCATGGATGTCGAGGCATCGCGTGCCATTCGACAGGCCGAGGTCGGCGCGTCGCGCACGATGATCGAGCGAACCGAGGTGTGCTTCGGTATCAAGCCGAATTGGCTCGCCGCCGATACGGCCTATGGCTCGGCGTCCAATCTCAACTGGCTGGTAAACGAGAAAGACATCGCGCCGCACGTTCCAGTCATCGACAAATCGAGGCGCGACGACGGCACATTCTCGCGCGACGAGTTCGTTTATGACAAGGAGCGCAACATCTACACCTGCCCGGCTGGCAAGTCATTGAAGACCAGTGGAAGGCTGGTCAACGATGGTGCGACGCTGCTCTATATAGCGAGCACGCGCGATTGCGGCCCGTGCCCGCTTAAATCCAGATGCTGCCCACTATCGCCACAACGCAAGGTGCCACGCGATGCGCACGAGGAAGCCCGCGACGTTGCCCGTGCACTCGCCAGGACAGAGGAGTTTGCCCAGACGCGCCGGGATCGCAAGAAGGTCGAAATGCTGTTCGCCCACCTGAAGCGTATCCTGCGGCTCGGCCGGTTGAGACTGCGGGGCCCGCGCGGGGCTCACTTCGAGTTCACCCTGGCGGCCATCGCCCAGAACCTGCGGCGTCTCGGCAAACTGATTGCTCGCCCACCGCCGCCCGCAACGGTCAAGTGCGTTGTGTGAGGCGTCCACTCTGTTGCAGTCGTGTCCCGCGTCTCGGTGAAGGCGTAACGGCCGCCGCTCCAAACGGAGCTGGCCGCAGAGCAGGTGCTCGGCAAACCTGCACGGGCGCCAAAAGCAAGCCATCGCCCCACTCACCGACGACTTCTGCAACAATATCGGCCATTCGCGACCAGGTCGAGCCGGTAGCATCTGCTTTAGTCCGTATCTGTATCGTGCACGGAACTTGATTGAACGGTTCTTCAACTAGATCAAGCGATGTCGGCGTGTCGCGACTCGATATGATAAGCTCGCAGCCAACTATCTGGCGCTTGTCAAACTCGCATCAATCCGAATTTGGTTGCGCGCTAATGAGTCCGCGCCCTAGTGTGGTGGTTCAG
>VAZZ01000479.1 GCA_005884715.1 Alphaproteobacteria bacterium
TCTTCGCCCATCACGTGCTCGATGCGCCGCCTACGACCGCCATCGCCCTCAGCCTCGGGCTGAAGATCGATGAGCACGCGCTCTTCCGAAGTGAAGCTGAAGCCGACATTGGGTGCGGCGAGCGCCAGGCGGCGCACCACGTCGGCCGCCTCCGCCGTCTCGGCGCGCGCAGAGCGCAGGAATTTGAGGCGGGCCGGCACGGCAAAGAAGAGATCGCGAACCTCGACTGTGGTACCCTCGATGCGCGGCGCAGGTGATGGCGGCAGCTTCTTTCCACCGGCCATCTCGATCCGCCAGGTGTCGTTCCCGTTGCGGGCATGCGAGATTAGTGACAGGCAGCTCACCGATCCGATCGAGGGCAGCGCCTCGCCGCGAGAGCCCAGCGTCTTGATGTCGATGAGATCGTCATCGGAGAGCTTCGAGGTCGCATGGCGTTCGACCGCCAGATCGAGCTCGTCGCGCTCCATGCCCTCGCCATCATCGCTGATGCGGATCAGGCTGCGGCCGCCGTCGCGAAAGGCGATATCGATCTGGCGGGCGCCTGCATCGAGGGCATTCTCGGCCAGTTCCTTGACGACGCTCGCCGGGCGCTCGACCACTTCGCCCGCAGCGATGCGGTTGGCGATCCCTTCCGGAAGTCTGCGAATCTTCATTCGCCCAGTTTAGTGCTCTATCAAGCGAGGCGCCAATCCGCCGCCTCGGCAATCAGGTCGATAAAGGCGCGGACCTTGGCGGTGAGCAGCCTTGCGGAGGGATAGACCGCATGAATCGGCATCGGGGCTGGCGCGAAGGGCGCCAGGACTTCGACGAGACGGCCTTCTCTTATGGCGTCGCGCACCTGGTAATAGAGCACACGGGCGATGCCGGCGCTGTCCAGTGCCAAGGCAATCGCCGTATCGCCGCTATTCGTCACGAAACGAGGATCCAGGCGCATTCCGAGATCGGCGCCCGCTTCGGCAAAATGCCAGTCGAAAGATGGGGACACCGGCATGAAAGCAATGGTGGCGAAGTTCTTGAGATCCACTGGATGAAGCGGCGTGCCTGCCTTCTTGAGATAGGAGGGGCTGGCGACCAGAGCCCGCCTCGTCTCGCCAAAGCGACGGGCGATCAGTTGTGAATCAGGCAAATGGCCGATCCTGATCGCCAGATCATGTCCTTCCTCGACCAGACTGACGAAACGGTCCGATAAATCGAGTTCCACGGTGACGTCACGATGGCGTTCGACGAGGCGCGCCATCAAGGGCGCCACATGCAACCGGCCAAAGATCAAGGGTGCGGTGACTGAGAGTTTGCCTCTCGGCTCCGCCCTCTCGCCTTGCGCCGAGCGTTCCGCCTCATCGAGGTCGGCGAGGATCCGGCGGGCACGCTCGAGATAGCGGCCCCCCGCATCGGTGAGGCTGATCGAGCGGGTGGTGCGGTAAAACAGCCGGGCGCCCAGACGGCCCTCCAGGCTTGAGATCTGGCGCGACAGGACTGAAAGCGAGAGGCCGAGGCGCTTTGCGGCGCCGGTCAGGCTTTCCGCCTCGCAGACGGCCACAAAGGCTGCCATGGCATCAAATCTGTCCATTATTGCCAATATAGCAATAATCTATTGCCAGGATCGATTATTATCATTCCTTCGGAAATAAATATATTGCTGGCATGAGCACTCCCTCCAGCGATATCGCCTTCACACCGACCATCAAAGCCCTCCAGGCGGAACGAGGCTCGCGAGCGAACTACCAGCGGATGGAAGAGCGCGGCGGCTTCCGCACCGAGATCACCGAAGACCTCGCTCAGTTCCTCGCTTCCGTCGATACGGCCTATCTCGCGACTGCCAATGCCGCAGGCCAGCCCTATGCCCAGCATCGCGGCGGGCCTAAGGGATTCATCAGGATAGTCGGTCCAACCACGCTTGGCTTCGCCGATTACCGCGGCAACCGGCAATATATAACCACCGGCAATCTCGCCGAGAATGACCGCGCCTTCCTCTTCCTCATGGATTATGCCCATCGCCGGCGAGTGAAATTGTGGGGCCGCGCGCGATTGAGCGATGATCCGCAAGTGATCGCAAGGCTGATGCCCGAGGGCTATCAGGCGAAGCCTGAACAGGCGATCCTGTTTGAGGTCGAAGCCTGGGACATCAACTGTCCCCAGCATATCCCACAAAAGATCGATGCGTCCGATGTCGAGCGGGTGCTGGGCGACCTGCAACGCCGCATCGCCGAACTCGAAGCCGAGAATGCGACGTTGCGGGAAGTGCGATAATTAACCGGGAACCTTTTATCGGAAAACGTTCTTGTCTCATCGGGGATTATTGTGAAACTCTACAGGTTCCAGGGAGGTCCGCATGAAAGGTCATGGCATTCTTCTCTCAATGCTTCTGCTGTGCGGTTCGGCACAGGCCCAAAGCTCCAACGAGAAACAGGCCGTTATCATCGGGCCATGGAAAATCGAAGCGAGTTTTACCAAAGGACAGATCATTGATCACTGCATGATGAGCCGCACAATCGACAATGGGATTGAAACCAGATTCTCGCGCGACGACGGCGGGACATCTCTGACGCTGACGTCGCAACGTTGGAAGCTGGAGAACGGAAAATCCTATCCTGTCGAATTCGCAGCGGGCCGAGCGACATGGAAAGCCGATGTTGCAGCGAGCGCCGATGCGGTGCGGATCCCGCTGAGCGATAAACGCTTCAACAAAGCTTTGCGGAACGCCAACCGGATGGAGGTCCGCGCTGCCGGCTCGACCATCAGGATCCCGCTCGACAAAAGTGCGGCCGCCCTGGCGCGGCTCGACAGCTGCTATGAAAACAACCGCAACGCGATCGAGACGAATCCTTTCGTCAAACCGAAGCCATAACGCCCCATCCGGCATCCGGGCGCCCGGGATGCCGATCTGTGGAGAGTGCATCCGGGCGCCCGGGATGCCGATCTGTGGAGAGTGTGAAACTTACTTGATGCCTTCCGGCTTGCCGACCACCGTCACGATGAGCTTGTCGGGCTGCGAGATGCGCCTGGCCTGGACCTTGGCCTGGTCGAGCGTCACCGCTTCGATGAGCGCATTGCGGCGATTGACATAATCGATGCCGAGATTGTCCTGCTGGATCGCCAGAAGCTGGCTCGCGATCTTGGAATTGGAATCGAAGCGCAAGGCGTAGGAACCTGTCAGATAGGTCTTGGTGTCGGCAAGTTCGGTGCCGGTCGGCCCCTCTTCGCCAAAATGCTTCATCACATCCTTGACGACGCTCAAGGCTTCGCCCGCTTTCTCGTTGCGTGTGCCCAACTGCCCGAAAACCAGGCCGGCATGATCAAACGGGTAGAGACCGATCGAGACGCCATAGGTAAGGCCGCGCTTCTCGCGCACTTCCTCGGTGAGGCGCGAGCCGAAGCCGCCGCCTCCCAAGATGAAGCTCGCAACATAGGCGGGGATGAAATCGGGATCGTTGCGCAACATGCCATCAGTGCCGAAAGTGA
>VAZZ01000480.1 GCA_005884715.1 Alphaproteobacteria bacterium
AGGCTGCATGGAGGCGATAACGCCCAGCTCCTTGAAACGTGGGATGTCGGCGGGATCGATGACTTCGATATGCTCGATGCGATGACGTGAATCGCGCCTGCCATTGGCTTTCCGCGCCGCCTCATAGCCATCGAGCGTGCGCCTGACGGCACCGTCGCCGATTGCATGCACGCTGATCTGCAGGCCGTGTTTGTCGGCGCGCGTTGCCACTTCGTTGAACTCGCTGGCGGTGAAGAGCGGCAGGCCGCGCTCACCCGGATGGTTCGGATAATCATCGAGCATTAAGGCCGTCATCGATTCGAGCACGCCATCCATGAATATCTTCACCCGGCCCGAATAGAGCATATCGTCATTGTAGTGCCGGCGCATTTCAAGCGCTTCATCGATGCGGGCAGGCGGGAAATAGTTCTTCTGGTGCCACGGCACCTGCACCCGGCAGATGAGATCGCCTTCCTGACGTAGCGCATCGAGCAATGCGAGCTGATAGAAATTGCCATCCATGTTGTGGATGGAAGTGATGCCGAGCGAGGCGCAGTAAGCGAGCCCGCGTTTGAGCGCCGCCATGTCGGTTCGGCGCTGGCTCAAGGTTGCGGGTGGCACCGGATCCTCGCCCGTCGCCAGTCCGAGTCCCTCGCGGCCCTGGGTCGGGGTAAGTTCGAAGACGGGACCATAGGCTGCCGGCTCCTTGAGCTCGCCGGTGGCGAGCCCGTCTGGCCCCATCACGATCTCATTGCCGGGCGGCAAATCACGCCCCTTGAGGAGTCCCGCCGCCTCAAGCGCCCTGGTGTTGGCCCAGACTGTGTGATGATCGAAGCAGCACAGGATGAACGGCCGGTCGGGGAGGATCTGGTCGAGATCATGCCGGCTGATCGCGCCATCGGGCCTGATCATCGTGTAGTTGCCACCATTGGCGACGATGATCCTGTCTTGGGACCGTGTTCTGGCATAGTCGCGCACCACCTTGGTGAGCGCGTCAAGGCCTTCGAGCCCCGTCACCATCAGGCTGTCGAGTTCGACCGCACCCATGAACAGATGCATGTGGCTTTCGATGAAGCCGGGAAGGACGGTCTTGCCGCGGGCATCGATCACTCGCGTATGTTTGGCCCTTAGGCCGGCGATATCGTCTCTATTGCCGATGCCCAGGAGCCGGTTGCCGGCGATTGCCAGCGCCTCCGCCCTGGGGGCCGCTTCGTCCATGGTCAGGATCCGGGCATTGGCGATGATGATGTCGGCTGCTGGCATGATGGGTCCTGGTTTGGAAGGAGCCTAAAACTGCCTGCTTGAAATTGTTGTCGCAAGCCCCCACACTAGGCCCGGTCTTCAACAATCGAAAGGAGGTGATCCGATGTCGAGTGAGTTCACTGCGTTTATCAGGCTCGAGCGGATCGCAGCGGAGGCTCCTAGCCTTATCTGATTGATCCCTGTTTCGGGATGCTGATCAACGCATCTCACGGGAAGGGCCGCCCAGCGCGGCCCTTCTTTTTACGCCTTCAAGATTTCCATCTGGATCGGCCCTTCGGCGCGGCCATGGATGAACTGGTCGACGTAAGGATTGCCGCTCGTGTCGACGGCGCGCGCCGGTCCTTGCCAGACGATCTCGCCTTTGTGGATCATGGCGATGCGGTCGGCGATCTTGCGGGCCGACACCATGTCATGGGTGATCGAGATTGTCGTGGCACCGAGCCGCTTCACGCAATCGACGATGAGATTGTTGATGACGTCCGCCATGATCGGATCGAGGCCAGTCGTCGGCTCATCGAAGAAGATGATCTCGGGGTCCGCCGCAATGGCGCGCGCCAGACCAACCCGCTTCTGCATGCCGCCCGACAATTCGGCCGGATAGAGCTCGCCCACTTCTGGGCCGAGCCCCACTTGCCTCAATTTTTCAATGGCGACATCACGCGCTTCCTTGCGCGGCGTGTTGCGGCCCTGGATGAGGCCGAAGGCGACATTCTGCCAGACGGGGAGCGAGTCGAACAGGGCGGAACCCTGGAACAGCATGCCGAAACGCAGGAGCAACTCGTCGCGCTCCTTGCCGCGAAGCCGCGTCACTTCCTCGCCGCCGATGGTGATCGAACCCGAATCCGGCGGGAGGATGCCGAGGATGGTCTTGATCATCACCGATTTGCCGGTGCCAGATCCGCCGATGACGACCAGCGAGCGGCCCTTGGGCACCGCGAGATTGATGCCGTTCAGCACATTCTTCGGGCCGAAGGCCTTGCGGACATCCTTGAGTACGATGTGAGCTTTCTCGTCCATCATGTCACTTCGAGAATAGCAAAGAGGTGAGGGCGAAATTGGCGGCGAGGATGAGGATGGCCGAACTCACCACCGCATTGGTGGTGGCGCGGCCGACGCCTTGCGCACCACCTTTCGAATGAAAGCCGTGATAGCAGCCCATGAGGGTGATGATGAAGCCAAACACGGCGGCCTTGATCAGGCCCGACGTCACATCGTCGAGCTCCAGGAAGTCCGCGGTGTTCTTGATATAGGCATAGGAGTTGAAGCCGAGCGAGCGCGTGCCGACGATATAGCCGCCCATGATGCCGATCGTGTCGGCGATGCCGACCAGGATCGGCAGCGTGATAACGCCGGCGATGAGCCTGGGGCCGACGAGATATTTGAACGGGTTGGTGGCGAGCGTCGTCAAGGCATCGATCTGTTCGGTGACCCGCATGGTGCCGAGTTCGGCGGCGATCGAGGCGCCGACCCGGCCTGCCACCATGAGGCCGGCTAGCACTGGTCCCAATTCGCGTGTGATTCCCAGCGCCACGATCGTCGAGACGAGACTTTCGGCATTAAAGCGCGAGCCGCCGAGATAGATCTGTAAGGCGAGAGCGCCACCGGTGAAAAAGGCTGTGAGGCCGACGACGGGCAGCGAATTGTATCCGATGCGCAGCATTTGCTCGAGGATCTGGCGCAGGTAGATTGTAGGGGTGAGGCCCTGCAGCAGCGCATCCTTGAGAAAGATGACGATGCCTCCGATCTCGGTGAGGAGGGCCAGCACGACGCGGCCCAGATTGGCGAGGAAATTCACAGGTTGGGAGCCTTAGGGATGTGCGATTCGCCCCCCGAATATAGACGGGTGAAGCGCTGACCTAAACGGGTGAGAAGTTCATAGGAGATCGTACCTGCCCATTCTGCCGTTTCATCGATGGCAATATTGCGGCCAATCAGTTCGGCTCTTGTTCCCCGCTGGCAGAGATCGACCGGAACCCCGGTCACATCCACTGCCATCATATCCATGGATATGCGCCCGATCACCGGACAGCGCCTACCGCCGATAAAGGCCTGGGCTGGACCGTTGGTGGCGCGCGAGCTGAGCGAACGCGGCACGCCATCCTTGTAGCCCGCTCCCAGCACCGCGATGCGGGTCGGCCGCGTCGCCCGCCAGGTCGCGCCATAGCCGACGCTCTCGCCGGCCTGGATCTCGCGCACCTGCAGGACCGCACCTTCGAGATGCGCCACCGGCAGCATGGGATTGGCCTGGGGTGCTACCGGGTTGCCGCCATAGAGGGCAATGCCCGGCCGCACCAGATCATGCGTGTAGTCCGCGCCTAAGAATATGCCGCTCGAATTAGCAAGGCTTGCCGGAATGCCGGGCAGGCGCCGGCGCAAGGCGGCGAAGGCCGCCATCTGCCTGGTGTTGAGCGGATGGTTCGGCTCATCGGCGCAAGCGAGATGACTCATCAGCAAAGTGAGGTTGAGGCGCGCCATGATCTCATTGTCGCCGATCAGGGACTCGAAGGCCGCACTCGAGAAGCCCAGCCGGTTGATTCCGGTATCGACATGGATGGCGCAGGGCAAGTTGCGCCCATATTCGGTGCCGAAGGCCGCCCACTCGCGCGCTTCCTCGATCGTGATGAGGGCCGGGCGCAGATCTTCCCGCGCATAGAATTCGGCCTGGCCTGGAAACAGGCCCTCAAGCACATAGACGATCGCCTCGCGGGGGAGGAGCGCCCGCAATTCGCCGCCTTCCATCGGACGCGCCACGAAGAAGGTGCGGCACCCGGCCGCCCACAAGGCTGCCGCCACCTGATCGACACCCAGCCCATAAGCATTGCCCTTGACCGCCGCACCGCATTCGGCAGGCGCAGCCTTCGCCGCGAGCCGCTTCCAGTTCTCCTGGATGGCGTTGAGATCGACGGTCAGTATGGCGCCAGCAAGGTCGGTTGGCGGGCCGCTGATATGGGCGTTGAGGGAACTCATGACGCGCATAAAGCGTCAAACGGCCGCAGATGCAAGCATTCATCCCCGGGCCTGCACGCGACGACACCGGTTACAGGGGATTTACGGGTAAAATCACGTCACTGGAACTGTTCGGGCAGATGGTCCGTCTTGACCAGGTCCTGGAACTTGGTGAGAGAGGCGTCGAATTGCAATTCGACGATGCCGGTGGGGCCGTGACGCTGCTTGCCGATGATGACTTCGGCAATGCCGGTCACCCGGTTCATCTTCTCCTGCCATTCGAAATGCTCGGGCGTGTTGGGCCGGGGATCGGCGCGGCCGAGATAATATTCTTCCCGATAGATGAACAACACGACGTCGGCGTCTTGTTCGATCGAGCCTGATTCACGCAAATCGGCAAGCTGCGGGCGTTTGTCGTCACGGTTCTCGACCTGTCGTGAGAGCTGCGAGAGAGCGATGATGGGCACTTTAAGCTCCTTGGCCAGCGCCTTCAGGCCGACGGTGATCTCGGTGACTTCCTGGACGCGGCCCTCAGACGCCCGTCTTGCCGAACCCGCGAGGAGCTGGAGATAGTCGACGACGATGAGCCCAAGACCACGCTGGCGCTTGAGGCGCCTCGCGCGCGCCGCGACCTGCGCTATCGTGAGGCCGCCGGTCGCATCGATATAGAGCGGGAGCGACTGGAGTTCGCGCGAGACTTCGACGATGCGATGGAACTCATCCTCGGTGATCTTGCCGCGCCTGATGCGCTCCGACGAGATGCCGGACTGCTCGGCGATGATGCGTGTCGCCAATTGTTCCTGCGACATTTCGAGCGAGAAGAAGCCGACAATGCCGCCGTCGAGCACGCGCAGCGATCCATCCGGCTGGTGGTCAGCCTTGTAATCCTTCGCCACCTGATAGGCGATGTTGGTGGCAAGCGAAGTCTTGCCCATCGCCGGGCGGCCGGCGAGGATGATGAGGTCGGAGGCCTGAAGGCCGCCCATCTTCTCGTCGAGATCGCGCAGGCCCGCTGAAATGCCTGACAGGCCGCCGTCGCGCTGATAGGCATTGGCCGCCATGTCGACGGCTTCCGTCAAAGCTTTGCCGAAGACCTGGAAGCCCTGTCCGTATTTGCCGGTCTCGGCGATCTCATAGAGGCTTTGTTCGGCGGTCTCGATGAGATCGCGTGCGGTCATGTCGACCGGTGTGTCGAAGGATGTATTGACGATGTCGGTGCCGATATCGATGAGCTTGCGGCGCTGCGCCAGTTCATAGATGGCGCGGCCATATTCCTCGGCATTGATGATGGTGGTCGCAGCCGCCGCGAGCCTTGCCAGATAGACCGGGCCGCCAATGTCTTTCAGCGTCTCATCGCGCTCGAAATAGGTTTTGAGCGTCACCGGTGAGGCGAGCTTGCCGGCACGGATGAGAGTTGCCGCCGCCTCATAGATGCGCGCATGCACCGCTTCAAAGAAGTGCGAGGGGTCGAGGAACGAAGAAACCCGGTCGCAGGCCTCGTTATTGACCAGGATCGCGCCCAGGAGCGCCTGTTCCGCCTCGATATTATGCGGCGGTGAACGGTAGGAGTCAGATTCTGGTTCGGGTGCAAGCGCCCGGGCGGTACTTTGTGCGTTCATGGGACAGTGATAGCGATTGGCCGCGTCATGCGGCGAATCATTTGGTTATTTTGCGCGCTTTTGAACGCTATCCACAAGAAGCTTGAAAATTATCGTTACAGTGCTTGTATCCGTCGGGAGGTTCGAAATCAGACGCTTACGAAAGTGTTCGTCATACCAGTCACCCTGTGACTTGAGGACTCGCCAGGCATTCTCGCTTGCTTGGATTGGGATGGCGAGCTTATCTCATTCCCCTGGCTTGGAAATCTGATCTGCAGGACTCTCTTCAGGAGGCAGAGCGGGGCTTTCTCCAGGAGGCGCAGCAGGTGCCTTTGGAGCAAGGGCGGCCAACGCATCATCGAAACCCTTCAGGCTCTGGCTGAAAGACTCATCATATTGGTTGGTGCCCGTGGCTTTATACACATCCCAGGCCGCCTGGACGGCGCGCTTGCCGTCTTCGAGCATGGCTTTGTCGCCTTTGCGCTTGCCGATGGCGAATTGCGCAACGCCCAGATTGAGCTGAGTCGTCGCCCAATCGAGCGGTTGCTGCTCGCGAGTCAGCACCGTGAGAGCTGCCTCAAGTGACGTGACCGCACGGGCCAAACGGGTATTGCTGCGTTCACGTTCGCTGAGAAGGCGCAGCGTGATGCCGAGATTGCTCTGCGTCTTAGCCCAATCGACTGGGCTGCGCTCACGCGTTCTTACCTCGAGAGCGGCCTGGTATGCGTTGACGGCCCTGGCCAAGGAATCCGTGCCTTTCTTGCGATCGGCAAGCTTCTGAAGTGCGAGGCCGAGATTGTTCTGGGTTGTCGCCCACAGCTCCGGCACGTCTTCCTGTTTCCAGACGGTAAGGGCCGCGTCATAGGCGTTTATCGCGTTGTTAAGGGGCCGTGCGCCGGGTTCACGGGTGCCAATAGCCAGAAATGCATCGCCAAGGCCTTTCTGGGTGGCGGCCCAGTCAAGCGGAACGCGTTCGCGCGTCCTCTCCTGTAGTGCGGCCCGATAGGCTACGACGGCCCTGGTCAGATTGCCGGTGTCGGTCTCAAATCCGGCAAGAGCCGCGAGTGCAGCGCCGATGCCATTCTGGGCTGCTGCCCAGTCAAGCGGAACCCGATCGCGCGTCCATTCGCTCAGCGCCGCCTCATAGGCGGCGACTGCCCTTGCCAGGTAATCTTTGTTGTTCTCGTGTTCGCCGAGGGTTTGGTACAATATCCCGAGATTATTCTGGGTTGCAGCCCATTCGAGCGGCGCGCGTGCGCGCGTCCTTTCGCTCAGGGCCGCCTCATAGGCGGAGGCAGCTTTGAACAAACTTTCGGTACTGCCCTCGCGCTGGCCGATGAGTTGAAAGACCCCGCCCAGATTGTTCTGGATCTTCGCCCATTCGAGCGGAGCGCGCTCACGCGTTGATTCGGCGAGCGCTGCTTGATAGGCGGCAGCCGCCTTCTTCAGAGTATCGGAGCTATTCTCGCGTGTGCCCATGGCTTGCAGTGCACCACCGAGGCTGTTCTGGACCATGGCCCATTGCAGCGGCACGCGCTCTCGGGGCAATGCGGTGAGGGCCGTCTCATAGGTCGCAATCGCCTGGACCAGTTTGTCGGTGGTCTTCTCGCGGCGGCCCTGGCTCTGCAACGCATCGCCCAGATTGTATTGGATGGCGCCCCAGGCAAGCGGATCACGCTCGCGTGGCGATTCGCTAAGCGCTGCCTGAAAGGCTTCGGTGGCTTTGGCCAGTTTGTCGTTATCGCTCTCGCGTTCACCCAGAGCCTTGAGCGCGACGCCAAGGCCATATTGGGCTTTCGCCCATTCATGTGGGGTTTGGTCGCGGCGCCATTCGGTGAGCGCCGCTTCAAAAGCAGCGACCGCTTTGCTCAGATTATCCGCGTTGCCTTCACTTGTGCCGAGATTTTGCAATGCAGTGCCGAGATTGCTTTGCGTTCTCGCCCAGTCGAGCGGAAAACGCTCGCGCGTCCATTGGGTGAGTGCGGCCTGATAGGCAGCGACTGACTGGGCGGAAAGTTCAGGATTGCTCGTGCGGGCACCTAGAACTTGCAGCGTATCGCCTAGATTGCTTTGAGCCGACGCCCACGCGACTGGATTTTTGCCCTGTGCCGTATCATTCACAACCGATTGATAGATGGCGATAGCTGACTTTGTGGCCTCGTCATCTCCCTTGTGACGGCCTTGGTAGGAAAGAGCGTCGGCTTCACTCATTTTGTAGACTGTGGCCAATAGGCCATTGCGTCCCTCGATCTGTTCAAGGGCTTTGCGATACTGTTTGGCAGCCAGACTGTAGTCGAAAGTGAGAATCGAAGTGTCGGCGAAATCGGCATAGGCGGCTGCAAGTCGGACCCGGTTGGCAGTAACCTCCGACGCGGACTGGATTGTCTTGTCGAGGATATCTGCGCGCGCTGCCGCCTTGGCGCGGTAGTTCCTGGCGAGAGCGATGGTACCTTGCGCCAGCGCCCGATCGGCAAGGTCTGCCAGCCGAACCAACTCAGGGTCCTTGCGCGAAGCGACCCTCGCCGCAAGTAGCCGTTTGAGTGTTTCGACGCTTCCGCGAAGCCTTTCGCCGAGTTCTTCCGAACTTGCCGATGTATCGACTTGCAGTTCCTTCAGCACACCATAGAGCGGATCAAGTGGAAGCGCCTGGTCTTTGGCAAGGCTTTCGACGGATGCGCGCATCTCTTGCGGCATTGCGGCAATGGAGAGAAGCAGCTTGCGACGCTCGCTGGCGAGCAGCGCATCATCGGGCGAACTCTCCTCGCCTGGACCGCCGAAACTCAGGCTGCGCCCCAGATTGGCGCTGGTCGAGGGTCGCTGCCGGGTCCCGGTGGTGAGATAGACCTCCTCGGCGACCATCGTCATCACCTGGCCGAAATCATATCCCTGAATGGCGCCGAGATGCTTGAGCAGGGCGGCGGCATAGGGACTGTTGGCCCCGGCGATTCCATCGAAGACAGCCTGTCCGGACTCGGCGGCAAAGCCGATCACCTCGCCGATACTGTCGGACGACGGCGAAGTCGATGGCGCAGGGGCGCCGTGTGGCGCACAGAGGCCCGAAGTCGAGATCGCCTCGCCGGCTGAACCGGCATCGCGCCTGATCACGGCATATTTAGGGAAGGGGCTGGAGCGGCAGGCATCGAGAAGAAGGATGGTTAATTTGGCTTTCGCGCGCAGCTCGCCGAGCAAATTGTGCAACGAAATTAAGCTATGATCAGCGGTTTCGAGCGAATTGAGGTCGGCATCGGTCGCGATCATGTAATTGACGCCGCCCGCTTCGATGCCATGACCCGCATAATAGATGAGTGCAACATCAGCGCCATTGGCATCTTGGATAAAGCCCTCGACCGATTGGTGCAGCTTCGCCGTAGGCTCATCGGTAGCGAGAGTCGTCTTGAAACCGAGCCTGGCCAGAAGATCCTTGATCGCGCGCGCATCGCGCCCGGGGCTGGGCAAGGCGGGCAACGCCTGGTAGGCCGACTCGCCGATCACCAAGGCGACGCCTTTGAGCGGCTCTTCGGCAGACGCCCGCGGGGTAAACAGAGCGAATACGGGAAGCAGCAGGGCAATGAAAAGGGCATACTTTACAGCTGCAACATTGCGCCACTTATCTTCCGCCGCCATACGAGTTCCTGGTTTCATCTGTTCAATGCTTGATCTTCGGCGCGAAGGCTTTCGTGGCCTCCCCGAGAGCGCCTCCTTGAAGGCGGTAATCGCAGCATGGGCGACCTTGTTGCCGCCGCCACGCCTGCTGAGTGTAAGCAATGTCAGGCCGATATTCACTTGTGTCCGCGCCCATTGATATGGCGACTGCTCGCGACTTCTTTCTTCTAGTGCGGCGCGCAATGCCGTCAAGGCTTGTTTGAGGGATTGGGTTCCCGATTCACGCTCACCCAGGCTGCGCAAGGCGTTGCCGAGATTGTTCTGGAGCTTGGACCATTCCTGCGGAACCCGGTCGCGCGTCATTTCCAGACGGGCCGAGCGATGGGCGCTGACCGCTGCGGCCAGGAACCTTACATCAATGTGCTGCTCGCCCAGTTCTTGCAGGACCGAACCGAGATTGCTTCGCGTCAGCGCCCATTGATAGGGAGCGCTCGCGTGTGCGCACGTGCAGAATCGCCTGAAAGGCGGCTGCGGATGGCTGAATTGCGCCAAAGGTTTATTCAGATCACTCGCGGAGCGGGTCCGGATCGCTGCGCGCATGCCCAATATAGGCGATCGCGGTCGTAGGGAGTGGGCCGAAGGTGACATCGAATCGCCGATTCAGACCGCGCGGTCCAATGCCGGCAAGGGAAGCTATGGCAAGATTGCGCCGTTTGAGCTTGGCCCTCAGTTCCTCGGGCTTGATGAAGAGGGCTGGATCATGGGTTCCCTGCGGTCCCAGCCGAAGCACTCTCTCTCCGAGGCCGACAATGACCAGCCTCGCCAGCCAGGTGCGGTTGATCGTATCGAACAGGAAGAGGCCTCCAGGCTTCAGCACCCGCCGGATTTCGCTGATCACCGCGTCCAGATCGCGCACATGCTCAAGCACATCGACACACAGGACGATATCGACCGCGCCGTCGGCCACCGGCAGGTGCTCGCCTGTACCCACGCGATAGTCGATCGAAAGGCCGCTCATCTTCGCATGCTGCCCCGCCATGGCAATGGCGGGCGCAGAGGGATCTACTCCGATGACATGGGCACCCTGGCGCGCCAGGGGTTCCGCCATGAAACCGCCGCCACAGCCGAGATCGAGCACAGACTTGTCGCGCCAGTCCCCGACAATCGGCGTGAAATAGGCAAGGCGGGGCGGCACCATGTTATGCAGGAGCCGGAGCCAGCGCGTCTTGCCTGTCCACCAGTCCTGCGCACCGGTGTCGTACATCGAAAGATTGATCCGGGCGGGGCGAGGGCTGTGGGTCATCTGGCGTCGGGGTGGTCGCGGAATCCAGTATGGCACGCGCCGCCGATAAACCTCAAATTCATTGCCGAATCGCGACTTGAAACGCGCCTCCTTGAACAGCGGTCCGATGATGCAATAGAGCGTCAACACGGTTGCGACCGTGAGCTGATCGGGCGTCCAGGTCGGAACGGTCCAGAGCGTCAGGGCGAAGCCGACATAGATGGGTTGCCGGCATATCCTGAAAAGTCCCGACTGGGGCATCGGCGGATAGTGCACCGGGATGTTGCGGACGAGGGCGTACCATCCGAGCAAACCCACCTGAAAGGCGATGCCCGCATCGGCAATGGCCTTCAACAAGACGAGCCAGGCTAGTGCATAACAGGTTGACCAGATCACAAGCACAGGACCTTCCGCGCGCCACCAGATTGTCCCGCTTGGTGACCACAGCGTGAACAGCGCCAGGACCTGGATCGAGGCAATGACGACATAAGTCGTTGTCGAAAGCCCGGCGCCGAGGCCCGCCGGAGCCAATCGGCGCAAAATGGTGTTCCCCCGCCGCGTCAGCAGCATTGAATGGCCGATGGGAAACTGAAGCAGAAGCAAAGCGTTCGCCACGTAACTCCATGGTGGCGCGAGAAATCCGAACGAGCGGCTCATGCCGAAGAACATCGCGACGATCATGGCGCCGACGCCCAGGATGAACAGACTGTGGCAGAACAGTCCGTAGGAAATCGCGATAGCGCGACGGCGCCACGATGCAGTGGTCATTTTGCTGTTACGCCTTATACGCCGCCCGCTATTCCATACCATGGAGAAAGCCGGACGATCCCGCCCTTTTTGCAAAGAGGCGACGGCCGCTTCAGCGATCAGGAGACCGTGCCCATGACCGGCATCGAGGCGCGCTTTCATCCTAGCGACCTGGCGGGCGAAAGTTATTCCGCCGGAACCGACTTCAGCCTGGCGCTCTTGCTGTCGATGGACCGCAACCTTTCTTGCTCGGCGATCATGTAATTGCGGGTCATCGGCAGGGCATGCTGGTTGCGCGCAAACTGGATCTGGAAATTGTTCAAGCCTGAATACCGGAAGGCGGCCTCGGCACCGGCCAAGTAGAACTCCCACATGCGGCAGAAGCGTTCATCGTAGATCGCCTTGGCCCGATGGCGGTTGGCTGCAAAGCGTTTGCTCCATTCGCGAAGCGTCTCGGCGTAATGCAGCCGCAGGATCTCGATGTCGGTGACATAGAGACCGCTCTTCTCGATATGCGGCAGCACTTCGGAAAGAGCGGGGATATAGCCGCCCGGGAAAATATACTTCTTGGTCCAGGCGCTGGTGGCACCCGGTCCATCGGAACGGTTGATCGAATGAAGCACGGCGATGCCGTCATCCTTGAGGAGGGCGCGGCATTTGCGGAAGAACTCATTGTAATGGACGACGCCGACATGCTCGAACATGCCAACCGACACGATGCGGTCGAACTGCTCGTCGAGAAGCCGGTAATCGAGCAGGCGGAAATCGACCGTGTTGGAGACGCTGCGCTGGCGCGCCCGCTCCGCCGACATCTTGTGCTGCTCTTCCGAGAGCGTGACACCGGTCACCTTGGCGCCGCACGTCTCGGCGAGATAAAGGCCGAGCCCGCCCCATCCCGATCCGATATCGAGCACCTTCATTCCGGGTTTGATATTGAGCTTCGCCGCGAGATGGCGCTTCTTGGCGAGCTGCGCGTCTTCGAGCGAAATGTCGGGTGTTTCGAAATAGGCGCAGGAATATTGCCGGTCGCGGTCGAGGAACAGATCATAGAGGGCGCCTGACAGATCATAATGATGAGCGACATTGGCCTGGGCCTTGCCGACCGGATTATACTGATCGAGCCGCTTCATCGCGATGCGGATGTTGTTGAAGAATTTCGAGGCACCCGGCGAAGGACGATGTTCGACATTCTTCAGAAGCACCTCGAGCAGGTCATAGATCGTGCCCTCGGTCAGCATGATGCCGCCATCCATGTAGGCTTCGCCGAAATAACGGTCGGGATCGAGAACGATCTTGAGGGGCGCATTCAGGTCGACAATCTTGAAGCCCGCAGGCTTGCCAGATCCATCGCCATAGACGTGACTGCGGCCCCGCACGTCGGTCACGGTCAGATGGCCGGTCTGAACCAGTTTCTTCAAAGCCTGGTTTAAAACTGCGAACATGAATGTATCTCCGGCTTCTCCGGCCCCCCTGCCGGAACGGACTCCACGTCATAATAAACGCAGTTTGACAAATAAGTGAAGGCCCACAAGAATGCCGGGGCGCATAGCGTTAATGCAAAAGTGGAAGGGAAATGCCGCGGCGGGCGCGCCATTTCCGGCCCCAAAGGAAAAGGGCTCTGCATGACCAGAGCCCCGTCGGAAGTCGCTGCCCCGCGGGTCGAATGCCCTACTTCTCTTCGGCTTCCGTCTCTTCGACGGTGGCCTCGGCGGCCGTTTCCGACTCGAAGAGCTCTTCTGCCGCGGCCAGCGCCTCGGCCCGTTCGGAGACGGGGCCGGTGAGGACTTCACCGCGCGACTGGGCATCGGCCTCATCCTGAGAGCGCGCCACATTGAGCGTCACCGGAATGGCGAGCTCGGGATGGAGAGCGATCTTGCGCGAGACCTTGAGCCCGGCGGTGGAGGCCGCTTCTGCGATATCCCGGGTCGAGACGGAGCCATAGAGTTGGCCCGATTCGCCGGCCTGGCGCAGGATCACGAAGCTCTTGCCTTCGAGCTTGCCGCTGTCGCCCATGGCGGCCTTGCGGCGCTCTTCATTTTTGGCTTCGAGAACGGTGCGGTCGCGCTCGAATTTTGCCCGGTTGGCGTCGGTCGCCCGCAGCGCCTTGTGCTGCGGGAAGAGGTAATTGCGGGCATAGCCGTCCTTGACCTTGACGACTTCACCCATGCTGCCGAGCTTTTGGATGCGCTCGAGAAGAATGACTTCCATATTCTATCCTTTGCTGTCCCCGATCCTGGAGGATGGGTTAGAGGCGGATCGGGTGTCCGCCTCAACCGTGACGATATCTGGTTTACTTGAGCACGTAGGGCAGAAGACCCAGAAAGCGCGAGCGCTTGATCGCCTTCGCGAGTTCGCGCTGCTTCTTGGCAGATACCGCGGTGATGCGCGATGGCACGATCTTGCCGCGCTCGGAGATGAAGCGCTGCAAGAGCTTCACGTCCTTGTAGTCGATTGCCGGCGCGTTATCGCCCGAGAACGGGCAGCTTTTGCGACGACGGAAGAAGGGGCGCCGTGCCGGCCCGCCTTGACCTTGAGCCATCAGTTAGACTCCCTGTCCAAAGAAAAATCCATATCATCGAAGCCGCGTCCGCCCCGGCCGCCGAAGCCACGGCCGCCGCGCTCATCGCGCTTGCTGCCGGCCTTCATCATGGCCGAAGGACCATCCTCGTGCTTCTCGACGCGCACCGTCATGAAGCGGATGACGTCTTCATTGATCGACATCTGGCGCTCCATTTCGGCGATTGCCGCCGGCGGGGCTTCGATATCGAGATAAGTGTAATGCGCCTTCCGGTTCTTCTTGATGCGGAAGGTGAGGGATTTGAGGCCCCAATATTCGGACTTGCCGATCTTGCCGCCACCCGAAGTGATGACGGTCTTGAATTGATCAGTCAGCTGATCAACCTGCGCATTCGATGCGTCCTGACGGGTCAGGAACACATGCTCGTAGAGTGGCATGTTCAAGCCTTTCAAAGTTTCGTTTCACCATTGGTTCCGATGCAGAGCCTCTTGCGAACCCTCATGTGAAAGGCTCGAAAGACCGGTTTCTCGAAAGAGCGGAGACACGGGAAGACGGGGATAACCCCCTATTTACGGCTTTTTGGGCCGCAAACCTTCCGTTCAGCCCCCAACCGGAGCCAATGGGCAGGCGGTCTATGGCTTAATCGCTGGGGAAATGCAAGCGGGGGTGATCTTCCGCTTTATTTCCTAGATTGTCGTCCTTAAACTCTTTTTGACATCGGATAGTTCGCCACTTTGAGGCGGCCGGTCTGTGGCTTGCCCTCATCTTTATAGCCTCGTGCTTGGTAGAAACGGTGGGCAGTAGCCGTGCCATTGAGGGTGATGCGCGTGACTCCCAAGCCTTGGGCTTCGGCCTCCATGGCCTCGATCAGGGCTGAACTGACGCCCCGGAACCGGGCATCAGGCGAAACGTAATTGAGCTTGATCTCGCCTGCCTTGGAGAGGAGGCCGACACCCAGAATCGCATTGTCCTCCGCAATCGCCACAAAACAAATATCGTCGGCAGACCGACCCANNNNACCCAGTCCCTGAATTTCTCCTGCGTCTTGTTCGCCAGCCAACTCGCCAGCAAGGCGGGATCATTCTCATGGTCGAGCGGGCAGAGTTCGGTGATCGACCGTCTCAGCATCAGGCTTGCCGGCTCGGCGTCGCCGGCGATGGCTTGACGGATCCTCATCGATCATCAGCTTTCGGCGAGTTCGCGGCGCGCGGCGGTGGAAAGAAAAGCCGACCGTGTCATGCCACGATCCTTTGCCGCCTCATCTATGGCTTCGATCAGGCCGGGATCGAGCGAAACATTGATCCGCCGGGCTGAGCCGCGATCCTGGATCAGAGGCACATAGGCAAAAGTCGCATCCGCCAGAACCTTCAGTCCTGTTTATTGAGCCACCCCGCCTGCCGGTAAATCGAGTAAACGGTTCCCTTTGGCAGGTCGTGGTTGGATGCGGAACGGTTACACGTCCCCGTTTCTGCGGATGCTTGTATTGATGGTGCGAGCCTTTGGTCTCAAAACCGTGGAACTGCCGCCCCGCCTGCTTCGCGAAATCGGCGAGAATGATCGCGCTGCCGCCGGGCGCACGCATTTCAGGTTGGCTCTTCATGCAGATTACCGCTTTCTGCTATGAATGTTTCGCGTGCTCAAGTCTAAGGCAATGGTGTGCGTCCCTGCAGCACCTGGACGAATTTGCCGGCGTCGATATTGCCGCCGGACAGGATCAGCCCAACACGCTTGCCCTGCATTTGCGCCCGTTCCTTCACGAGTGCCGCGAGGGCGGCGGCGCCCGCTCCTTCGGCAAGGTTGTGGGTGGTGCGGTAATAGAGGCGCATCGCATCGGCGATCTCGTCCTCGCTCACTTCGACAATATGTTCAGCACCCTGATTGATCATTGCCACCGCATCGGGATGAGGCACCCTGACCGCCATGCCGTCGGCGAAGGAGAGGGCTGAATTGGTCGGCACCGCGCGTCCTTCAGCGAAGGACAGCTTATAGGCATTGGCCTTCTCGGCCACAACGCCGATGACCTTGGTCTTGCGAGCGAGCATGTTGCGCATCGAGATCACCCCGCAGATGCCCGAGCCGAGGCCGATCGGTACATAGATCGCATCGAGATCGCCTCCCTGGGTGAAGAGCTCATGCGCATAGGTGGCGACACCCATCACCAGTTCGGGATGGAACGAGGCCACCATGTCGAGGCCGCGTTCCCGGGCAAGCCGCAACGCCGTGTCACGCGCTTCGTCGAAATCCGATCCGTCCTCGATGAGGGTGCAGCCTAGCGCCCGCATCGCCGCATTCTTCTCGATCGAATTGCCTTGCGGGACCACCACCGTCGCCGCAATGCCTTCGCGCCGGGCGGCGAAAGGGATCGACTGGCCATGATTGCCACGCGTCGCCGTGATGACACCATTGGTTTCGCCGCGTTCCTTGCGCAGCCGCATATGGACGAGACCGCCCCTGACCTTGAAGGCCCCGACCGGCGTGTGATTCTCATGCTTGACCCAGCATTCGCACTGGGTTTCCTCAGCGAGGAGGGGCCAGGCATATTGCGGCGTCGGAGGCATTGCCGAATAGACAATGGCCCGAGCCCGGTCGAAATCGGAACGTGTGAACATATGACTCCATAGAAGCCGCGCTGTTCGCCGGTCAACCGCCAAACCATATGCTTGACTTCCCTTGCACCAGCATGCTTCGTGCGCCCCATCGGCGCCCTGAATCGCTTGAGGAGTTGCATGAGCCTCGCTTTCATTTTCCCGGGACAAGGCAGTCAGGCCTTAGGCATGGGCAAGGCGCTTGCCGAAGTCTCGCCCGCGGCGCGTGCCGTATTCGCCGAAGTGGATGATGCGCTCGGCCAACCATTGTCGAAGCTGATGTGGGAGGGACCGGAAGCCGACCTGACCCTGACCGAGAATGCCCAGCCCGCTTTGATGGCCGTGAGCCTGGCGGTCATGCGTACGCTCGAGGCCGAACATGGCATCAGATTAGAGGACGTGGCGAAGTTCGTCGCCGGTCATTCGCTGGGTGAATATTCAGCACTCGCCGCCGCCGGCACGTTTTCGCTCGCCGATGCGGCGCGTCTCCTCAAAGTCCGCGGCCGCGCCATGCAGAAAGCTACGCCGGTGGGAATAGGCGCCATGGCGGCGCTGCTTGGGCTCGATTATCCCGATGCCGCTGCCATCGCGCAAGCCGCGGCTCAGAACGAGATCTGCCAGGCCGCCAATGACAATGCGCCGGGTCAAGTTGTGATTTCGGGCCACAAGGCCGCGGTCGAACGTGCCGTGGCGCTAGCCAAGGGGAAGGGGGCCAAGCGCGCCGTGATGCTTGCGGTCAGCGCACCTTTCCATTGCGCCTTGATGCAGCCTGCCGCCGAGGCGATGGCGAAAGCCCTCGCCAATACGCCGATGCGACCGCCAACCGTTCCGATCGTCACCAATGTTCTTGCAGCACCGCTTACCGATCCCGATGAGATCAGGAAGGCGCTTGTCGCGCAGGTGACGGGAACCATACGCTGGCGTGAAAGCATGGCTTTCATGGCAGCTCAGGGGGTTAAACTCTTTTGTGAAGTTGGCTCAGGCAAGGTCTTGTCAGGACTCGTAAAAAGAACCGCGCCGGAAGCCATGGGCCTGGCGCTCGGAACGCCCGCAGACATCGCTCAGGGCGCAGCTCAGCTCAAGCAGGGATAAGGACATGTTCGATCTTTCGGGAAAGACGGCGCTAGTGACGGGCGCCACGGGTGGAATTGGTGCCGCTATTGCGCGCCTCCTCCACAAGCAGGGCGCGACTGTCGCCGTTTCTGGCACCCGCACCGATGTGCTGGAGATGCTCAAGGCCGAACTCGGCGATCGGGCGCATCTGTTCACCAGCAATCTGGGGAAGGCGGAAGAGGTCGAGAACCTGGTTCCGGCGGCGGAAGCCCAGATGGGATCGCTCGACATTCTCGTCAACAACGCCGGCATCACCCGCGACGGTCTTGCCATGCGGATGAAGGATAATGATTGGGCGCAGGTTCTGGACGTCAATCTGACCGCCGCCTTCCGGCTTTGTCGCGCCGCTATGCGCGGCATGATGAAGCGCCGCTACGGACGCATCATCGGCATCACTTCGGTGGTTGGCGTAACTGGCAATGCCGGACAGGCCAATTATGCGGCATCGAAAGCTGGGATGATCGGCATGACCAAGGCGCTCGCCCTGGAACTGGCGAGCCGCAATGTGACGGTGAATTGCATAGCGCCCGGCTTCATTGCGACGCCGATGACCGACGCGCTCAATGACAAGCAGAAAGAGGCGATTATCGCCAAGGTGCCGGCCGGCCGGCTGGGCACACCCGATGACGTCGCGGTAGCTGCTCTTTTTCTGGCCAGCGCTGAAGCCGCCTATATGACTGGCCAGACGCTCCATTTGAATGGCGGCATGGCGATGATCTAGAAGGTATCGGGCCGCCGGCTTTTCGGCCGCCATGATGCTCGCATAAACACCTTAGTGAATAGCTTTTTCTGGGCCATATCAAAGGGCTGGACTTGCCCCTTTTGTGGCCCAAGGAATCTGTGTTAGGAAGCCCGGAACACGAGGGGGACGTATGTCCGATCGTAAAACGGAAAATAACTGAAACTGACGAGGACGATTGAACATGAGTGATGTTGCGGAGCGGGTGAAGAAGATCGTGGTCGAGCACCTGGGCGTTGATGCCGAAAAGGTCAACGCGGAAGCCAGCTTTATCGACGATCTCGGCGCCGACAGCCTCGATACGGTCGAGCTCGTCATGGCCTTCGAAGAAGAGTTCGGCATTGAGATCCCCGATGATGCGGCCGAAACGATCCAGACCGTCGGCGATGCGGTGAAGTTCATTGAAAAGAGCGCCGCTTGACGGATGCGGGTTGCCTCCCCGCGGGGAGGGCCATTGATTGCAGCGCGGAGGCAGGAGAGCGAAAGTCTTGCCGCCGCGTTGTCGTATAGAAGAGGAGAGTTGATGCGCAGAGTGGTTGTTACGGGGCTGGGTATCGTTTCGCCGCTTGCGACCGGTGTTGAGGAAACTTGGGCGCGTCTGACCGCTGGCCAGAGCGGCGCCGGTCCGATCACCAAATTCGATACTTCCGACATGGCCTGCCGTATCGCCTGCGAAGTGAAGCCCGGTGACGGCAGCGACGGCACTTTCAACGCCGGCCAATGGGTCGATTACAAGGATCAGCGCCGCTACGACAGTTTCATCATCTATGCGCTCGCCGCCGCGAAACAGGCGGTCAGGGACTCGGGCTGGGAACCCAAGACCGAAGATGAGAGATATGCCACCGGCGTTCTCATCGGGTCAGGGATTGGCGGTCTTCCCTCGATCGAAGAGACAACCTTGCTGCTCGCCGAAAAGGGGCCACGCCGGGTGAGTCCATTTTTCATCCCGGGCTCGCTCATCAATCTTGCTTCGGGCGTCGTGTCGATCGAGTTTGGTTTCAAGGGCCCGAACCACGCCGTGGTCACCGCCTGCGCGACCGGATCGCATGCAATCGGCGATGCGAGCCGCATGATCGCCTTGCGGGACGCCGATGTCATGGTGGCGGGCGGCACGGAGGCCGCAATATCGCGCCTCGGCATTGCCGGCTTCATCGCCTGCAAGGCACTGGCGACGAAATTCAACGATGCGCCCGAAAAAGGGTCGAGGCCCTACGACAAAGACCGCGACGGCTTCGTCATGGGCGAGGGGGCGGGGATCGTCGTCCTCGAGGAGCTCGAGCACGCCAAGGCGCGTGGCGCCAAGATTTATGCCGAGGTGATTGGTTACGGCATGTCGGGCGATGCCTATCACATCACCGCGCCGTCGGAGGACGGCGATGGCGCTTACCGCTGCATGCAGGCGGCGCTGAAGCGCGCCGGCATTTCCGCCCATGAGATCGACTATATCAATGCTCATGGCACTTCGACGCCCTTGGGCGATGAGATCGAGCTCAAGGCGGTCGAAAGGCTGATGGGAAACAGGATCAACGGTCTGGCGATGTCGTCGACCAAGTCGTCCACCGGGCATCTTCTAGGGGCGGCAGGTGCCGTCGAGGCGATTTTCTCGCTTCTATCGCTCAGGGACAATATCTGTCCGCCGACCCTCAATTTGGAACATCCTTCGGTTGCAACCGATATTGACCTTGTGCCGCTAAAAGCGCGTAAAAAGGAAATCAACACAGTTCTGTCCAATTCATTTGGTTTCGGTGGGACAAATGCATCGTTGATCATGAGGCGAATCTGAGCCTCGAAGGAGGCCTATCGTGCCCAACCACCGTAGGGTGAGACACAGCGTGGTGGTGCCATCCCGCCGACGCCGCCGATCGGCTTTGCGGCGCGTCTTCTATTCCCTGATTCTCCTGGCCGGGTGCGCCGCTTTGGTGGTCTTCGGGCTTGGCCTCTATGGCTATGTGAAATTCACCGGGCCTGGGCCGTTGGCCGAGGACAAGGTCTTCCAGATCGAGCGCGGCGGCGTCCTGGGCATTGCTGCCGATCTCGAAAAGGCAGGGATTATTTCGAGTGCCAATATCTTCGCCGCTGCAGCCACCACGACCGGCGATCGCGGACGCCTGAAGCCCGGCGAATATCAGTTCAAGCAGGCGATGAGCATGCGTGATGTGATGAACCTCATCGTGTCGGGCAGGTTCATTACCTATAAGATCACTATTCCGGAGGGCTGGACGACGGCGCAGGCGCTTGACCGTCTGCGTGAGAATGAGGTCCTGAAGGGCGATATTACACTTACCCCCGCCGAGGGGCAGATCATGCCCGACACTTATGTCTTCCAGCGCGGCGAAACGCGCGATGACATCGTCAGGGGCATGATGGCGGCGAGCCAGAAGATGATGGATGAGTTATGGCCGCAGCGGGCCGCGGATGCGCCGGTCAAGACGCCGGCAGAAGCGCTCACCCTCGCTTCGATCATCGAAAAGGAAACCGGTGTGCCTGAAGAACGCGCGCGTGTGGCGTCGGTATTCGCCAACCGGCTGCGCCAAGGCATGCCCCTGCAATCCGATCCGACCATCATCTATGGCCTCACTGGCGGCCAAACCAAGCTCGCCCGGCCGCTGAGCAAGCAGGACATCGAGCAGGCAACGCCCTATAATACTTACCGCATCAATGGCTTGCCGCCTGGCCCGATCGCCAATCCCGGCCGCGCATCGCTCGAGGCGGCCTTGTCTCCGGCCAAGACCAGGGATCTCTATTTTGTTGCCGACGGTTCGGGGGGACATGTCTTCGCCGAGACGATCGAAGACCACCGCGTAAATGTCAGAAAATGGCGCGAGATCGAGAAGAAGCGCAATCAGGGCGGCGAAGAGGCGCCGGTCATGGATGAGACGGATGCCGCTCGTCCAGCT
>VAZZ01000477.1 GCA_005884715.1 Alphaproteobacteria bacterium
CTTGCTCTTCAGCATGCCCGGAATGACCTTGCCCATGCCGATATTGGCGGTTGAGATGATGCCCCATTTGACCGGTTTCATTCTGTGCTCCTGTTTTTCGGAAGAACTTTCATCCAGCGATCATCGCGTCGGCATAGGCGCGCGTCAGCGCCCTCGGCGATTCCGCGTCATTGGGCCGGCCGGTCAGCGCATAGCGCAGCCACAGACCGTCGATGAGAGCGCCGATGCCGAGCGCTACCTCATCGGCGCGCTCGCGCCCGATGAGCGGGATGAGATTGTAGAGCAGATTGCTGTGCAGCCTTCTATGATAGATATGCAGAATGCGCTGCAGCTTCGCCGAAGCGCGCGCATTGCCATAGAGCGCCAGCCAGGCGCTGAACACTTCCTCGCCGAATTGCTCATCGCCATAGGAAGCGTGAATGATCGCATAGATGCGCTGGGTCGGGTCCTTCGCCACCCGCATGCCCGCCACCGCATCGCGCCGNNAGAATATCGAGCATGGCCCGCATGGTGGCGGCGAGCAGGTCATTCTTGTCGGCGAAATAATGATGCACGATGCCGGTCGACACGCCGGCCTTGCGGGCGATGCGGGCAACCGTCGCGCTCGAAAATCCGTGCTCATGTATAGAAGCGATCGCCGCATCGATCAGCTGCTGGCGGCGAATCGGCTTCATTCCCCTTTTGGGCATGCTTGGCCTCTTGTCCTGACCGCTCCAGCTTAATTTACATTGGACGTCCGTCCAATATAAAGCTTGACGGTCCCCCATCAAATGAGAGTAATCTTTCTCCCAAAGATATCCATAGGGAGGATCAAATGACCATGAAGTTCAAGGCCCTTCTGGGCGTATTGGCGATTGGTGCGAGCCTGACAGTGATGGCGGGAGCGGCCGCCGCGGGCGATGCGGAATCGTGCAAGACGGTGCGCCTGTCGGATGTGGGCTGGACGGACATCACCGCCACCACCGCCCTGACCTCGGCCATTCTCGAGCAAATGGGCTACGCCGGCGACATCAAGCAGCTCTCGGTGCCGGTGACTTATGCGTCCCTCAACGACAAGGACATCGTCGTGTGCCTCGGCAACTGGATGCCGTCCATGGAGAACCGCGAAATACACGCTTGCGGTACCGCAATATACCTATGACAAGGGCCTTCACGACTTCACCGACATATACAAGTTCAAGGATGCACTGGGCGGCAAGATCTATGGCATTGAGCCGGGCAATGACGGCAACCGCCACATCCTCGACATGATCAAGGATCCGAAGTTCAAGCTCGACGGGTTTGAGCTGTCGGAGAGCTCGGAAGCGGGCATGCTGTCGCAGGTGGCCAAGTCGACCGCGGCCAACCAGGACATCGTGTTCCTCGGCTGGGCGCCGCACCCGATGAATATCAACTACAAGATGACCTATCTCACCGGCGGTGACGATCTGTTCGGACCCAATTACGGCGGCGCCACGGTCTATACCAATGTGCGCAAGGGCTATCTGCAGGAGTGCCCGAACGTAGGCAAGCTCGTCTCCCAACTCAAGTTCAATCTTGATATGGAAGACAAGATCATGAGCGACATCCTCGATAAGGGCGCCGATCCCAAGGCCGCCGCTGTCGAATGGCTGAAGGCCAATCCGGGTGCCCTCGACGCCTGGCTCAAGGATGTGACCACTTTCGACGGCTCGGGCCCGGCGATCGACGCGGTGAAGAAGGGCTTGGGCCTCTAAGCTCCATTTGACGGGCGCGGATTTTCCGCGCAAGTTTTGACATCAGGCGGCGGACCGGAAGGCCAAAAGGCGCCGGTCCGCCGTTTCCATGAGCAGGGGAACGTCAAAGGGGAAGCAAGCCATGGATCCCATTTCGCAACTCTTCACGCAGTACAAAATCCCGATCGGGTTCTGGGGTGCTGCCTTCTTCAAATGGATCCAGACAGATTTCGCGATCATCCTGCGGAATTTCGCGGACGGTCTCACATGGATCCTCGAGTCTCTTGTGAAGATCGGCCTGACCATCCCGCCACTCATCCTAATCC
>VAZZ01000071.1 GCA_005884715.1 Alphaproteobacteria bacterium
GCATGATATGGCCGAGAACCAGGAGCATGTAGCTGCGCGGCTGGTGCAGCCATTTCATCAACAGCAGCAGGCCGACGCCGAGGATGGTTTCCGGCACCAAAGCCGGCATGATGACCAGCGTGTTCATCGCTTCCTTGCCGCGGAACTCGTAGCGGGTCAGCGCCAGGGCCGCCATGACACCGAGGACGGTGCAGACGGCGGCGGTGAGGACTGCAATCCAGATCGAAGTCTTGAAGGCGCGCAGCACCGCTTCGTTCTGGAACAGCTTGCCATACCATTGCAGGCTCAAGCCGGTCATCGGGAAGCCGCCGAACATCGAGGCGTTGAAAGACAGGATGACGGTCACGATGATCGGCGCGAACATGAAGACATAGACGGCGATGGTGACGACCCACACCGCGCGCCACCCCCAGATGCCGCTTAAGTCTTCGGCCTGTCTCATCGGCTCAGGCCTTTGAATATCTGCGACAGGCCCATATAGTTGAGCTGGCTCATGATCGTGTCATAGATCAGGTTGCCGAACAGCGCGTCGCGGTTGCTGCCGAGGATCTGCGGTGTGACATAGCTGCCCGCCGCCAGCACGAAGCACAATAAAAGCCCGGCGCACAGGCCGGGCAGCGACAGAGGCAACGTCACCTCGCGAAACGCTTGAGCACTGGTGCAGCCGAGTGTGCGCGCTGCCGAGAGGAGATCGCGGTCGATGCCTTCGAGCGACACATAGACATTGAGGATCATGTAGGGCAGCAGGAAATGGATCATGCCCATGATGACGGCGCCCTCGGTATAGAGCATCCGGATCGGGCTATCGATGATGCCGAGCGACATCAGGGTCACGTTGATGGCGCCCTGTTCGCCGAGGATGTGGATCCACGAGAAGGTGCGGATGGTAAAGGAGATCCAGAACGGCACGATGAGCAACAGCAGCAGCAGCCATTTATGCCGGAACGACGTCATCCAGATGAAATAGGCGGGGATGTAGCCCATGATGGCGCAGGCGATCGCGGTGATCGCGGCGACGCGTGCCGTCTTCCACAGGAACAGGTGATAATAGCTGTCGCCGAAGAACTCCTGCCAGTTGGCCAGCGTATAGGTTGCCTTCTCGACGCCGGCGGTGACAAATTCGTAGAAGGTGTAGATCGCCATGATGACGATCGGCAGCACCAGGAGGACGATCAGCAGGATTGCGGCGGGCGCCAGCAGATACCAGGCAAATCGCGTCTGCTGCATCATCGAAGCCGCTTCCCTCTCGCCTCATTTCCCTTCTCCCGTTGCGAAGCAATGGGAGAAGGTGCGCGAAGCGCGGATGAGGGCTCTTTGCAGATCAGGGTGCAAGACTGTAGATTTGAGCCATGGCGATCACCGACCACAAGCGCTGCGATCAAGCCCGCCGGCTGCGCCGGAGCCAGACACCCGCCGAAGCACGGCTCTGGTCGGGACTCCGCGGGCGGAGGCTTCAGAACCACAAGTTCGCTCGTCAATGTCCGATCGGCCCATTCACTGTCGATTTTCTTTGCCGCGGCGCCCTCGTCGTCGAGGTCGATGGCGTGACGCATTCGGAAGATCACGAGATTGCCTACGACCAGCGCCATACGGCCTATCTGAAGGCGCAAGGCTTCAAGATTGTCCGTGTCATGAATGATGATGTTTATCGCAGGTTCGACGATGTGATGGACATGATCCTCCTTGCATTGGAAGGCAAGATTCCAGAGGCGTGAAGGAAGGAAGAAAGAGCCCTCACCCGGCCTTCGGGCGAAGCCTCGGCTTCGCGAAGGCGAGAGGGCGGATTTTACAGTGGACGAGACATCTCCAAATTTTCCCCCTCTCCCGTTGCGAAGCAATGGGAGGGGGTGGCCGAAGGGCGGGTGAGGGCTCCTTGTCTCAGCAAGTTTGCTGGTTGAAGTCAGAGTTTGTTGCAAGAAAGAGCCCTCATCCGGCCTTCGGCCACCTTCTCCCACGCGTGCCGCGCGGGAGAAGGGGAACGAGGGAGAAATCATCCCGGTCGAGCTTAATCCCATCAATAGGCGCGCGCCACGCAGAAATCGACCGCCTCGAGAAGTGCCGATTTGTGTGCGCTGTCGGGGAAGATCGCCAAGGCGTCGCGGGCGATATCGCCATAGTGGCGGGCGCGCTCCACCGTGTCGGCAATGGCGTTGTGGCGCTCGACCAGCTTCTGGGCATAGATGAGGTCGTCAGCCGTCTGATTGCCGTCTTCGAGCGTGCGTTTCCAGAAATTGCGCTCTTCCTGGGAACCGCGGCGATAGGTGAGGACGACCGGCAGCGTGATCTTGCCCTCGCGAAAGTCATCTCCGACGCTCTTGCCCATCAGCGCCTGCTTGCCGGAATAATCAAGCGCGTCATCGACCAGCTGGAGCGCCGCCTGCTCGCCCCTGGGCCTCGCCGCGATGACGGCCCCAACTTCAGCTGCGGCCGAGAACAGTGCTGCCGTCTTGGCCCCGATCACCCGCATATAGGCATCCTCGGTGGTCGATGTGTCATGTGAGGCGGAAAGCTGCAGAACTTCGCCTTCGGCGATCACGGCTGCCGCATTGGAGAGGATGCGCAGCGCCTCGAGCGATCCGGTCTCGACCATCATCTTGAAGGCCTGGCCCAGGAGATAGTCGCCGACCAGCACGCTTGCCTGGTTGCCCCAGATGAGGCGGGCGGTTTTCTGGCCGCGCCGCAAGTCGCTTTCATCGACGACATCGTCATGGAGCAATGTCGCCGTATGCATGAACTCGACAGCGGTGGCGAGCTTGACATGGGCATCGCTCCTGGCCCCGCACATGCGCGCGGTGGCCACCGTCAGCATCGGCCGGATGCGCTTGCCGCCGGAATTGATCAGATGGCCGGCAAGCTCGGGGATGAGTTCGACATGGGATGCCGCCCGCGCCAGAATGGCCTCGTTCACCTTGACCATGTCGGTGCTGGTCAGGGCGATCAGAGGATCCAGGCTAGGCTGCTTTTGATCGCTGCCTTCGAACGGTATGACGACACCCACAGATTGAACCTTTTCGAGTATGTTATGGTTCAGACAATAGGAGGCGGCACTGCCCGGGAGCAAGCGCGACCGGTTGACGCTAGAGCAAATCCCACCGAAAAGAAGAGGCAAGCCAGGCGATGAAGGAGGTGCTGCGGACCAACGATCTCGTGCTCCTGTCCTATGCCACCCACGTCCTGGCCGAGGCTGGGATAGCGGCCGTCGTCTTCGATGCCCATATGAGCGCGGTCGAAGGCTCGATCGGGGCCTTCCCGCGCCGCCTGATGGTAAAGGACGACGACTTAAGAAAGGCTTTGCGCGAATTGGGTAACGCTACGATAACACCTCAATTGTAGACTGGACGGCTATGCAGGAAACTTCGCCGGCCTTTCCGCTCGTTCCGCCAGCCGCTTCGGCGGCCATCCCCCCATCTTTGACCGAGGATGGTTTCCTCAATGGCCGGCTACGCATCCTGCAACCGGAAAAGGGCTACCGGGCAGGCATCGATGCAGTATTCCTGGCGGCCAGCATCCCCTGCGCCGAAGGCGACCGGATTTTCGAGGCGGGAACCGGGACGGGCGTTGCTGCCCTGTGTCTCGCCTTCAGGGTGCCGGGCCTGCAGATCACCGGGATCGAGGTGGCCGCCCGTTATGCCATGCTGGCCGAGGAAAATGCGCGCCGCAATGAATGTGGGGCCGGCATCAAGGTCATCCATGCCGACATCAAGGATGCGCTACGCCGCGATGCCGCCCATATGCCGGCGGCCGGTTCTTTCGCCCATGCCTTTGCCAACCCGCCCTATTTCGAGGACGGCAAGTCGACGCCATCACCCGTGGCGCTGAAGGCGGGCGCCCATAATTCTGCCACCGAGGATCTCGACCTGTGGGTCAAGGCGATGCATGCGCTGGTCGAGTCGCGCGGCACCGCCACGCTCATCTATCGTGCCGAAGCCTTGCCCAAGGTGCTTGCCACTTTCGAAGGCCGCTTTGGCGATATCACTGTGGCGCCGCTCTTCCCGCGCGACGGGCTCGCCGCCACCCGCATCATCATCCAGGGCGTCAAGGGTTCGCGCGCCCCGATCCAGCTCCTCCCCGGACTGGTGCTGCATGGCAATGACGGGAAATTCACAGCTCCCGCCGAAGCGATCCTGCGGGATGGCGCTGCCTGGCGGATGCGCTGAGCATCGGTCGCTGACTTGCCGGACACAGGCAGGATGCCTATTTGTGCGAAATGTCCAATTTCTTCCAGCGCCTGATCCCGCGCCGCTGGCGCAAGCAAACGCCGCTTGTCCATGTCGTGCGCCTGCACGGGACCATTGGCATCGGCACGCCCTTCAAGCCGCCTTTGACGATGGAGGGATTGGCTGGGACATTGGAGCGTGCCTTTGCCCGCAAGGGCATTGCGGCGGTCGCTTTGATCATCAATTCGCCCGGAGGTGCGGCGGTTCAATCGGCGCTGATCCATGCCCGCATCCGGGCGCTCAGCGCGGAAAAGAACATTCCGGTTTTCGCTTTTTGCGAGGATGTCGAGCGCCTGAAGAGCCTGCAGCGCGACGTGCACGAGGATTTTAAGAGGCTGGTGCGATCACGCCGTGACGGAAAGTTGCGAGGTGAGGATTCCGAGCTCTTTTCTGGCGCCTTCTGGTCGGGCCGCCAGGCCCTGGCTCTCGGCCTGATCGACGGCATCGGTCATATGCGCGACATTTTGCGGGCTCGTTTCGGTGACAGGACCGAGTTCAAGCTGATTGCCAGGCCGCAGGGCTGGGGCCTGAGAAGGCTGGGCTTCGGCACCGCCATGGACCCAGCCTCAGGCCTCATTGATGCCATGGAAATACGTGCATTATGGGGGCGGTTCGGTTTATGATCGCCGCCGATAGGACTGGAAGGACTATTTCATGCTGAAAGCCCTCACGATTGCCATAGCCGGTGTTTTGACGGCCGCTGTCATTAAGCAGGTCATGGACAGTCTTAGCGCCGCAAGGGCCAAGGTCGCCGTCAAGCGCCCCTTCGATCCGCGGGTGGTGACGCGCCTCAGGCAGGATCCCAATACCGGCATTTACTATCCGGACGTCTGAGCCAACACTCTTCCGCCTTGAATTTATTGCCGTCAGGTCTGGTCTTCATCATGCGAAGATGACCTGATTGTCATGTCGTTTTGCCGGCTCGCTCTTCATCGCGGCTCACCGGCGACAATTCCGGCAATAGTGGCGATGAGGTCGACCCCGACGAGGCTCCCAAAAAGCCGTAAGAACTTTCCTTGACCCATGGGGGCTGGAACCATAGTTTGCGCCCGCAATAACATATGATTTGGCGCGAATCCTTTTCGGCGAGGTGATTCACCTCGCCGGGAAGCGCGCTAGCGGGCACAAATGTCTTTAAACCCACGCAAATCCTTCCAGGACCTCATTCTCACGCTCCATCAATATTGGGGTGCCAAGGGTTGCGTCATCCTGCAGCCCTATGACATGGAAGTGGGCGCCGGCACCTTCCATCCGGCGACGACCTTGCGCTCGGTCGGCCCGAAACCCTGGGCAGCCGCCTATGTGCAGCCCTCCAGGCGTCCCAAGGACGGCCGCTATGGCGAGAATCCCAACCGCCTGCAGCATTATTATCAGTATCAGGTGATCATCAAGCCATCGCCGCCCGATCTCCAGGAACTCTATCTGGGCTCACTCTATGCGATCGGCATCGAGCCCCATTTGCATGACATCCGTTTTGTCGAGGACGATTGGGAGAGCCCGACGCTTGGCGCCTGGGGTCTCGGCTGGGAAGTGTGGTGCGACGGCATGGAAGTATCGCAATTCACTTACTTCCAGCAGGTCGGCGGTCTCGATTGCGCGCCGGTATCGGGCGAACTGACCTATGGATTGGAGCGTCTCGCAATGTATGTGCAGGGCGTCGACAATGTCTATGATCTGAACTTCAACGGCCAGGATGGTCCTGAGCGCATATCCTATGGCGATGTTTTCCTGCAGGCCGAACAGGAATTCTCCCGCTTCAATTTCGAATATGCCGACACCGATATCCTGCTCCAGCATTTCAAGGATGCCGAGAAGGAATGTCTTGCTCTGTTGAAGGCCGGTGAAAACGACAGCCGGCACGAAATGGCGTTGCCCGCTTATGACCAGTGCATCAAGGCCAGCCACGTGTTCAATCTGCTCGACGCCAGGGGCGTCATCTCGGTCACCGAGCGCCAAGCCTATATCCTGCGCGTGCGCGAACTGTCCAAGGGCTGCTGCGAAGCCTGGGCGAGGACGGCGGGCGGAGGTGCCGCATGAATGCAATCAACCTGAGGGAGGACATGCAATGTCGATACCCAACATCGCCCAGAAAGCCCCGATACCCATCATGGTCGAGGCCGGAAAGGACTATTGGTGGTGCGCCTGCGGACGCTCCAAGAACCAGCCTTTCTGCGACGGCAGTCACAAGGGCAGCGAATTCTCACCGGTCAAATGGACGGCGGATGTATCGGCGCGCAAGTTCTTTTGCGCCTGCAAACATACAAACGGACAGCCCTTTTGCGACGGCACCCACAAGACCCTGTGAGGACTTGAGCCTCTCTTCCCTCCCAGGATTTCCCCCTCTCCCGCCTGCGGGAGAGGGTGGCCGAAGGCTGGGTGAGGGTGTGGCTCAAATGTTGGCGAATGAGTTTGTGACGGTCGGGTCGTAGCGCAATTGCAACGACACCCTCATCTGCCCTTTGGGCACCTTCTCCCGCAAGCGGGAGAAGGGGAGGTTGGGTAGGCTCTCAAGAGAGCATCCATCATGCCTGAACTCCTTTTTGAACTCTTCTCCGAGGAAATTCCGGCGCGCATGCAGGCGAAGGCGGCCGAGGATCTGAAATCGCTTATCACCAATGCGCTGGTTGATGCGGGCCTCGTCTATGAAGGGGCGCAGGCCCATGCCACACCACGCCGCCTGGTTCTCTCGGTCGAAGGGCTAGCCGCGCGTACGAAAGATGTGAAAGATGAACGCAAGGGGCCTCGCGTCGATGCGCCCGATCAGGCGATCCAGGGTTTTCTCAAATCCACTGGCCTCAGGCTCGCCGATCTGACCGTCCAGGATGACAAGAAGGGCAAATTCTATATCGCCTCGATCAGCAGGCCGGGACGCGCCACCGAGGCAGTGATCGCTGAGATCGTGCCCGACATGATCCGCAAATTCCCCTGGCCCAAATCGATGCGCTGGGGCTCGGGCGATCTGCGCTGGGTGCGCCCCTTACAATCGATCCTGTGCTGCTTCGATGGCGAGGTTGTGAATTTCGAGATCGCAGGCCTCAAGAGTGGAAGTATCACAAGAGGCCATCGCTTCCTTGCACCGAGTGAGATCACCGCGCGCCGCTTCGAGGATTACGCGCAGAAACTCTACGAGGCGAAAGTGGTGGTCGATCAGACCCGCCGCGCCGAGCTCATCCAGGTAGACGCGAAGAATCTCGCCTTCGCGCAGGGGCTCGAACTCATCGAGGATGAGGCCTTGCTCAAGGAAACCGCGGGGCTTGTCGAATGGCCGGTGGTGCTGATGGGATCGTTCGACGAGAGCTTCCTCGCCGTGCCGCCGGAAGTGATCGTGACTTCGATCAAGCAGCATCAGAAAAGCTTCGCGCTCAGGGACAAGACCGGCAAGCTCGCCAACCGCTATCTGCTCGTCGCCAACATGATCGCGAGCGATGGCGGCCAGCAGATCGTGGAGGGTAACAACAAGGTCATAGCGGCCAGGCTGTCGGATGCCAAATTCTTCTGGGAGCAGGATAAGAAGACGCCGCTCGAGAAACTGTTGCCGAAGCTCGATCACATCACTTTCCACGCCAAGCTCGGCACGCAGGGCGAGCGGATGAAGCGCATCGAGGCGCTGGCGGGCGAGATCGCCCGGACCATCGGCGCCGATCAGGGCAAGGCCATGCTCGCCGCACGCCTCGCCAAAGCTGACCTTGTCACCGGAATGGTCGGCGAGTTCCCGGAATTGCAGGGCCTGATGGGCCGCTATTACGCGCTGGCGCAAGGCGTCGATGCGGAAGTCGCCGATGCTATCGGCGATCATTACAAGCCGCAGGGACCGTCTGATTCAATTCCGGTCTCGAAAGTCGGGCAGGCCGTGGCACTCGCCGATAAGCTCGACACGCTCGTTAGTTTCTGGGCGATTGACGAGAAGCCGACGGGGTCAAAGGATCCCTTCGCGTTGCGTCGGGCGTCACTCGGTGTGCTCAGGTCCGTTATTGAGCGCAACCTTCGTTTGCCGCTCATGGCCGTACTTTCGTTTGCCGATGAGCAGCCGCTTCTCGGCATGCGGTTGATAATGAAATCCGATTGGCGCGGCGCGCAGGTTAATGCCGCGAATATCGACCTTCTCTCCTTCTTCGCCGATCGCCTGAAGGTCTATTTGCGCGACCAGGGTGCCCGCTATGATCTCATCGATGCGGTCTTCGCTCTGGGCGGCCAGGACGATCTCCTGATGATCGTCAAGCGGGTCGAGGCTCTGTCGAAGTTTCTTGACAGCGAGGACGGCAACCATCTCCTCACGGGCGTCAAGCGCGCCACCAATATCCTGAAAATCGAGGAGAAGAAGGACGGCCGCACCTATGACGGCAATGTCAACACCAACATCCTCATCCAGGGTGAGGAAAGGGAGCTCAACACCGCCATCAATGGCGCCAGCGCCCGCGCCAGGCAGGCCGTAGCGGCGGAAGATTTCGAAGCGGCGATGCGCGCCATTGCCAAATTGCGGGCGCCGGTCGATGCCTTCTTCGACAAGGTGACGGTCAATGCCGATGATCCCTCCTTCCGTGAGAACCGGCTGAAGCTCCTGAACCGCATCCGCGCCGCGACGCGCGAAGTCGCCGATTTTTCCAAAATTGAAGGCTGAACTCGAACCAAAGGCCGAGCCTGCCGTTACGACTCTGGGATTTTTTTGCGTCGCAAACGACCAAGGCTTGATTTCGCACTTGCGGTATGGCTAGTGCCCATGACGAGCAGCGCTCGCTACTGAACCGGCCGATCGATCTAGAGCAAATC
>VAZZ01000072.1:0-1697 GCA_005884715.1 Alphaproteobacteria bacterium
TGGCGGTTGTAGCGCTTTGCATCCGAAATCCCTTTACAATTTCGTATAGCGACATTGCCTGGCTCGCCATGTTCGGAGTGGTGACCCAAGGAGGAGGACTCGGTCTGTACACGATGGGGGCGCGCCGGTTGCCCGCCGCCCAGGCCGCGCTGCTCAGCGCCAGCGAGGTGCCAATGGCTCCCCTCTGGGTCTGGATTTTTTTTCTACGAGGTGCCGGCGCGCGAAACTTTCATCGGTGGTGCCCTGGTGCTCGCAGCGATTGTGTGGAACATCAGCGCCGATCTCCGTAAGTCGAAGCAGACACCGTCCGGCGATGCCCAGCTAGGAATAAATGGGACAGGCCGACGCCAGCCATGAGTGAGATTACCCGCGCAATGCTTGACGCAGGCGTTGCCATTTACAAGGAGTGCCAAGAGGACTCTATTGAGGGTTTTGTTGCTGCAATTTATCGCGCCATGCTGCGGTGCTCTCGTAGTGAACCCACGAGTCAAAACCTTTGAGGGTGCCTCCAATCTCTCCAATTTCATTAGCCAGGTTTCTTAGTTCGGCTTTGCTGAATGGGTGTTTTACTCCTTTGTGGTAGACCACCACTAAATCGGGATTTTGGTTGTCAACCAAATGGAAGATGCCGTGAGCAAGCGCGTCCCGCTTCGGCTTTACCTTGAGGATTCGATCCATTAGGGCTGTGTACTCATCGACTGCGGTTGGGCGCTCACCAACATAGATGAAGGATGCGAGGCGTTTGAGCATGTCAATTTTAGCCTTGACCAAGTTTCGCGGTTCGACCTTCAGGGCTTTAGGTACGCGGGGGTCAAGGAGTTTGAGCCGCAGCTGTATGCCCTCAATTTCGAACATCAGGGCTCCCCATTGAACGAGGACAAATCCAATAAGCCGCAGGGCTTCATCGGAGGTTACGATATTGGTGTTAAATGCAGGCGGACGATCACCGGAGAAAAGTGATAAACTGTCAGTCATGTCCGACCCCAAATCTGATGACGACAAAAGACGCGACGAAATCCTAAAGCGTATGCTCAATACACCGCACAAGCCGCATATTTAGAAACCGAAGAAAAAAGCGAAAAAGAAAAAACCTATAAAGAGCCGTTAGTGGGCGGTTTCCGTTGGCGGCTTTGGTGACGCTGCTGTCTGTTCAATTCCCTCGATAGCAGCTTTTAGACTCCTGAGTCCCGCAAAGGACATTCTCAAATGTGCGACGACTACCCGATCTGGAAGGGTTTGTTCCTCACCCGGCATGAAGCGGACAGCCTCAAGAGTAATATTTGCAATACTATCGTTGAGTCCAAACGTGCTGGCCAAGTCGAAATAGATGAAGGGCGCATTTCCGCTGGCGATGGCCGAGACGCGCCCTTGTACGCTAGGGATAATCTCGACTACCGGACGTGGTTTGGGTTTGTTGGCCATGATGGCGCTGCATGGTTATGGGATGCGCGCAAACAATGCTGGCGTAACATCAGAGAGTCGAGTCCCGTTTCCTCCGCTTCCGCCTCAGCTTTAAAGCAAGCTGGCGGCGTATCTTAGCCTTAACCAATTGGCCGGTAGGTCAATCGCTTACCCTCGATGCCTTTCAAGGCGATCTTGGCGCGATCAACGTCCGAATAGCCAAGTTTGACACGGTAGGAATAGCGGAAATCGAATTCTGCCAGATAGCGGTGCAAGTGGGCTTCGCCGCAATGCTG
>VAZZ01000072.1:1746-8662 GCA_005884715.1 Alphaproteobacteria bacterium
AATCGTACTTTGAGAGCCAATGCATTGATTTTGCTGGGGTCGAAAAAGTTTTTCCCGAAATTCCCTGATATTCCCTGTAATTCCCTGTAAATTCGCTGTTATTGCGATTTTCCGCTCGCGGTGCCTCCGCTGAACTTCTTGATCCCACTGAGAGATTATTGATTTTTTCACCGGTGAAAAAAGCTCGCCCGGCTTCCCTCCAACTTCGACCCGTATTCCTTCTCCGCAACATCACCGAGCCATTCGATGGAGCAATTCCACATGAACGAAGTTTTTGACGTAGCGCTCTATGATGCGGTTCAACGCTGGGCCCGGCAGATCCGCGCCACCTCCGGCTGGACCGTCGAGACCATTCTTGCAACCGGAGAGAAACTCCTCGCCGCGCGCCAGGACCTCGAGCCCCATGGACCGAAAGCGAGGGCCATGCTCGCCGCCGAAACGCGGCTCTCGCGTCCGGCCATGTCGCGCCTCGAAGCCATTGGCCGGCAAGCTGCGATGTTGCGGCGAAGAACGGCGAGCCTGCCGCCCTATGTCAGCTCGCTCTATGCCCTGACCCGATTGCCCTTCGCCCAGTTCGAGAAGGCGATCGAGATGGACCTTCGCGGCATGAGCCGCTCCGGGATCGCGCGGCTCTTCGCCTCGCAACCTCGGTCCAGATCTCGGCGCAAGCTCATGACCATTGCAATGCCGGCCGGCATTGCCGATGAGGCTAGGCTCAAGGTGATGGCGGACCTCAGCGCCGCCGTCGTGCTGGTCGGTGAACGGCATGGGATTGGCCTTGGGCTATTCGCTCTTCTATCTGAAGAGCGTCGCCCCGCCGCAGATAACTATGGCGACACTCTTCCGGTCCGCCGTGCCGTTTCTGTGCCTGCAAGCCATCGGCGTCGGCCTATGCATCGTCTTTCCGAGATCACGCTTTGGTTGCCCAAATGGTATATGTGGCCCATTAGGTCGAGTCGCAAAATTTCGTGCGCCGGAACAGTGACGATATCGCGGCGCCGGTATGCGCGTTGCCAGAAAGGCGAATTGCTCGGCCTCCAGCTTGACGCATCAGTTGGGGTTGAGCCTGATCGTGGCCTCGACGACATGGTTCAGCGGTGCCGTCTCGGAGCTCAGCGTCATGCGCAACTTCAGCACATTGCCGCGGACCTCGCCTGCGCGCACGACCTTTTCGATCTCGCGCTGCGACGTGATCCCAACCTCTTTAAGAAACTTCCTTATGTCCAGATTGAAGGCGTCCTCGTCCATCGCCCGCTCCTTCAAATTACGAAAATCAGCCGCACGCCAACAGATCCATCGGCCACCGCTGTCGTCGTTACAAAATTGAGCATCTCCACGCCCTTGGATATGCTTTTTTGAGTGCGGCGGCCATAGCACCTCGTCCGATCGATGGAGAACTACCTGCCTGCACCCGTAGGAAAACTACCCTAGATTAGATTTCAGCCGATTATTTATGCAATTAAATAATCCGCGACCGGATCTCAATCCTAGCGAATGTCTCGCCTCGAATGGCACCTGTAGCAGGGGTCAGGGGTCAGGGGTCAGGGGTCAGGGGTCAGGGGTCAGGGGTCAGGGGTCAGGCGTCAGGGGTCAGCGGTCAGAAATTAGGGATCAGGACATCCTGACCCCTGACCCCCTGATATCTGGTCCCTGTTATGGCCCTCTTCGTGCATCGCGCGCCAGATCGATGCCTTCGAGCTGGCCCTTGGCCTGCTTGATCTTGAGCTTGTTGAGGGCCGACACATAGGCCCTCGCCGAGGCGACCAGCGTATCGGGATCGGAACCCTTGGCGGTCACTGACTTGCCCTGGGCCTCGTCCTCGAGTCTGACCGAGACTTCGGCCTGCGCATCGGTGCCTTCGGTCACCGCATGGACCTGGTAAAGGGCGAGCTTCACCTCATGCGGCACCAGCGCCTTGATGGCGTTGAAGATCGCATCGACCGGGCCATTGCCGGTCGACTGCTTCGTCACATGATGCCCGTCAATGTCGAGCGTCAGCGTCGCCGTCTGCGGCCCCATCGTGCCGGCGATGACCGTGAGCGAGAGGACCTTGATGCGCTCATGCTGCTGGGCGATCTCGTTGTCGACCAGGGCTTCGATGTCTTCGTCATAGACATGCTTCTTGCGGTCGGCGAGCGCCTTGAAGCGGGCGAAGGCGTCCTCGAGCTGGTTGTCGCCGAGCTCATAGCCCAGTTCCTTGAGCTTCTCCTTGAACGCATGGCGCCCGGAATGCTTGCCCATCACCAGTGAGGGCTTGCTCACGCCGACCGAGGCGGGCGTCATGATCTCATAGGTCTGGGTGTTCTTGAGCATGCCGTCCTGATGGATGCCCGATTCATGCGCGAAGGCGTTGCGCCCGACGATCGCCTTGTTGTACTGCACCGGGAATGAGGTGACCGCGGCGACGAGCTTCGACACCCGGTTGAGCGCGGTGCTCTCGATGCCGGTATGGTAAGGCAGCACATCGCCCCTGGTCTTGATCGCCATGACGACTTCCTCGAGTGCCGCATTGCCGGCCCGCTCGCCGATGCCGTTGATCGTGCATTCGATCTGCCGCGCCCCGCCATGGAGGCCCGCGAGCGAATTGGCGACCGCGAGCCCCAGGTCATTGTGGCAATGGACCGAGAACACCGCCTTGCCGGCATTGGGCACCCTGGCCCTGATGTCCTCGGCGCCCGCCTTGATTGCAGCCTCGACACAGCGGCAGAGATAATCGAGGGGTGTTCGGGTCGCATCCATCGCCGACCATTCGACATTGTCGACGAGATTGCGCGCCCGCGCCACCGTCGCTGAGATGATGTCGAGGACTTCTTCCTGGGTCTTCTTCATCTGATGGGCGAGATGGATGGGCGACGTCGACACGAAAGTGTGGATGCGCGGACGCCTGGCGTGTTTGACCGCCTCGCCGCAGCGGTCGATGTCCTTGTTGATGGCGCGGGCGAGGCCGGCGACCACGGCTTTCCTGGTCCGTTTGGAGATGGCGGCGACCGCGTCGAAATCGCCATCGGACGCGATCGGGAAACCGGCCTCGATGATGTCGACGCCCATTTCATCGAGGATCTCGGCGACTTCGAGCTTCTCGTCATGGGTCATGGTGGCGCCGGGCGATTGCTCGCCGTCGCGCAAGGTAGTGTCGAAAATGACGACCTGGTCGGAATTCATGGGTCTTGTCCTGTCATGGCGCCGGAATTATCCGGCTTGCGGCCTTAAGATCTGGTTTGGAAAACTGGCATCCCCTGAAGACCCGCCCTCAAAGAGGGCTGCCGGCATTCAGGGGCATCTAAGAAGGAGGCCAAGACCGATGCGGCCGGCGCCAATGAGGCCGGTCGGGGCAAGGGTCTGGGTGAATGCATGAGCCATGTCGGCAGCGTTGATAGCGCAAGCCGGGATTGAGTGCAACCTTGCCTTCGCCAGGAATAAGGGCCAAATTTTCAGCGTAGATTTTGCGGGAGAGCAACCCCGGATGGTCCGGGCAAAGGAGGATCCCATGAAGAAGACCCTTATATTGGCTTCATTCCTGGCGCTGGCGACCCCGGCCTTCGCCAATCAGTGCCCTACCCTCATGAAAAAAGTCGATGAGGCGATGGTGACCGCCAAGCTCGATGACGCCACTAAGAAACAAGTTATGGACCTCTATTCCAAAGGCAAAGCCGAACACGAGGCGGGCAAACACGATGAATCGGTAGCCGATCTGAATGCCGCATTGAAACTTCTCGGCCAATAATAGGCGTTACGATGATGCGGCGGCCCGGGCCATTGCCCGGGCCGTTTGCTTTGCGGTAGGGAATGCAAAGTTTCCGGCACAGTGATGAGGCGGCCGCCTACCCAACTCGTCATGGCCGCCCTTGAGGCGGCCATCCAGTCTTTTGCTTTCGGGAGTTGCGTGGTGTTCAGACTAGATGGCCGGGTCGAAGCCCGGCCATGACGAATGAGGGGTAGGCTCGCCTCTCTCAACCGTCACAAAGTGATGACGCCTGCCGAGACACGCACAGCCTGGCCACCGACGCGCACCTGGGTGAGGTCGCCCTGCGCCACATCCGCTTCGAGCACAAGGTCGCTCGGCCGCTTCATCTCGTAGCCCTGCTCGATGACGAAGCGATGCGTTCCGTCTGCGAGTTTGTCCGCGATCAGGATCTGCCTAGCGAGCAGTGCTGTCGCTGACCCGGTGGCCGGATCTTCGGGAATGCCGCCCCCGGGTGCATACATGCGCGAACGGAAGGCTGCGTCCTTGCCCTGGCCGCCCCGCGTATAGACATAGGCCGCATCGACGCGAGCGTCGTACTTGCCAAGAGCGGCCATGAGGCCACTCCAGGCCGGCTCGCGGGGCCATGTCTTTTCGAGGATCTGGCGCGATGCGACAGGCACGAAGAAGAAGCACGGACCGCCCACGAGAAGGATCGGCGCGTGATCATCGAAGCTTATCTCGGCGGGAGAAATGCCGAGCGCGGCCGCGATATCGGCCTTAAGCGGGCCGTCGGCCACTTTCTGCGGCACCACCGGCGCCTTGAATATGCCATGCGGGATATCGCCGATCCGCGTGACCTTGACCGGTACTAGCCCTGCTTCCTCTTCGAGCCTTATCTCGGTCTCGAAGGAGCACCCCGGCTTGTTCTTCATCTCGGCGAGCAGGATGGCGCAGCCCAGCGTCGGATGGCCGGCAAACGGCATCTCGCCGCCTGGAAAGAAGATACGCACCCGCGCGGTGTTGCCGGGATCGCGCGGCTTCATGACGAAGATCGTCTCCGAGAGATTGAACTCGCGGGTGATCGTCTGCATTTGCTCCGTGCTCAGAGCATCGGCGTCATGGACGACGGCAAGTGGATTGCCGCCGAAGCGCTTCGCGGTGAAGACATCGAGGGTGTTGAATTTGAGTTCCATGGCCCGATTGGTAATCCGGCATTTTCATCGCCGCAACCGGAGTATTGCACCCTGACAAAATCTCCTTCTCCCAGGGGGAGAAGGATGTCTGCGCATAGCGCAGACAGGATGAGGGGATAGACTCTATCCTGATAGACCTTATCCCCTCACCTTAGCCGTCTCCCCCCGGGAGAGGGGATTCGATCCGCCTGAAGCGCCGCACATGGATGAGCACCACACCGGCAATGAGAGCCGCACCCGCCATTTGCCAGCGGTAATCCGGCACCATCAGCGCGATGCCGCCCACGACCGCTAGAAGACGCTCGATGATATGCGCCGGCCCCGTGATCCAGCCCGCCGCCCCGATACTGAACCCGGCGAGCGCCGCCGAGGAGGTCAGCGTGATGAGGACGATCCGCTGGATGCTGCCCGACAACAGGAGCCCCATCCCGTCGGGCGACAAGCAGAACATCACCGGCACCACGAAGGCCGGCAGCGTGTACTTCCATGCCTGCATCGTGGTGGCGACAGGCGAGCCGCCGCAAATGGCGGAAGCCGCGAAAGGCGCTAATGCGGTGGGCGGCGAAACATCCGCCAGCACCGCATAATAGAACATGAACATATGTGCCGCCGGCAATGGCACGCCGAGCGATACGAGGGCCGGCACCAAGATGACGGCGGCGATGATATAGGAGGCGGTGACCGGGATCGCCGTTCCCAATATCCACATGGCGAAAGCGGCGAGGAGGATGGTGATCGGCAGGCTGCCGCCGCCCAGATCGACGATCAGGCCTGAGAGTTTCAGGCCGAGGCCCGAGAGATTGATGATCGAAACGATGATGCCGGCCGTGGCGCAGGTGGCGGCAATGCCGACACAGCCTTTGCCGCCTTCGACGAGTGCCGCGATCATCCGCTCCGTCGCTTCATCGGGCGGGCGCCCCCGCCGCTTCTCCCAGTAATAAAGCGCGACGCTGGCGATACCGCCGGCAACAAGCCCAAGAAGCGCCGCGACCGACAATCGGTAGCCGATGAGATAAAGGGCGAGCGACACGGCAAGTGCGATGGCGGCTCCCGGCAGAGTGAGGAGCCGCTGCTCCGGCCTGATCATGCTGAGGATGATGGCGACGACGATCGACCAGAAGACGGCAAGGAAGGCGCTCATGCCGAAGAAGAGCAGCACCGCGATCGCGGCCAGCGACAGGAAATGATACCCTTGCGAGCGCGTCAGCACCCACAGGGACTGATCACTGGTTTTGACCGGCCTGACATGAAGCCGACGCGCATCCGCTTCGACCATCAGCCAGCAGCACAGATAGTAGAGCACCGTCGGGATGGTCGCCATCACCAGCACGTCGAGATAGCTGATGTCGAGATATTCGGCGATGATGAAGGCGGCAGCGCCGAGTGTCGGCGGCGAGAGCGTGGCGCCGATGCCGGCCGCGGCGGTGAGCCCGCCCGCGACGGCCGGATTGTAGCCCGACCGCTTGAGCATCGGCCAGGAGAGCGAGGCGAGCGTGACAGTTGTCGCTACACCGGAACCCGATACGGTGCCGAGCAGGAAGCCGGAGGCTACGACGGCGCGCCCGGGAGCTGCCGGCGAGGGCTTCTTGCCGAACAGGGCAAAGGCCCAGTCGATATAGAATTTCCCCGCTCCGCCGCGATCGAGGACGGCGCCATAGAGCGAGAACACGATGATGAAGGTCGCCGCCACATCGATTGGCGTCGAGAACAGGCCTTCCAGGGTGAGGTAATTCTGCCCGACGATGCGCGCGAGCGAAAAGCCGCGATGATTGAAGGGCTCAGGCATATAGCGCCCGAAATAGCCATAGATGAGGAAAGCCATGGCGATGAGCGGCAGGGCCCAGCCGGTGGCGCGTCGCGTCGCTTCGAGCACCAGGATGATCAGGGCCGCGCCCAGCCAGATCTCGATTTCGAGCGGCGCCGTCGCGCGTGTCTTCGTCGCTTCGAGATGGGTGCAGAAATAATAGACGGAGGCGAAGGCAAGGCCGATCAGGATCCAGTCGATGATCCTGACCTGACGCCCCTCCCCCTTCGCAAA
>VAZZ01000481.1 GCA_005884715.1 Alphaproteobacteria bacterium
GGCCGCGGCGGTGAAGGCAGAGAACAAATTCTCGGACATGTGCCAGTCTCTTGCGCCTAGCGCATCGGCTTCAATCCGGTCTCTTCCAGGAGGCCCTTGCGCTTGGCCACATAATAATAGCCGCCCGTATAATAACCCAGCGCCCGCCTAGTGTTGCCGCCGGCGACGAGATAGGCGCCCGCCAGATATTTGACGCCATATTTCAGGTTGGCATCGACATCGAGGAGACCCTTGGCGGAGCCGCGATAGCCCATGATGCGCGCCGTCGCATAGTTGATCTGCATGAGACCCCAATTGCCGCCATGACGGGCCTTCGGATTGTATTTGCTCTCGCGCTTGACAATGCTGTGCACGAGGGATTCGGGCACCCCATACAGGTTCGAATATTCGGTGATCGCCGCCGCCACCTCGCCAGCCGCCTGGGCGCGGGCAGTGCCGGCACTTCCCAGACTCAACAGGATTGCGACGCAAAGAACGATTGCTCTGCTTGATATCATTGCCCCCTCATGGGTCGACTTATCGAAATCCCCCATAACAAGGAACCGCAAGGGGCAGCAAGCTTCTCTTTCAGCCGCCGCGATAGCCGAATTTGACGATCCTTGATCTCGCTGCGAATTCCCCCAGGGTCGAGCCTGCCGTCAAATCACTTTGACTCGACCGAACTCCCATTTCTCCGCTACTCGTTCAAAAAACGCGAGATCATCTTTTCTTCACCGAGAATTCCGCGCGGCCGCAAGACCAGCAAGGCAGCGAGCGCCACGCCGATGAGGACGATCTGCAAGGCCGCGGCGCGTGCCTGGTACTCGCCAGGCACGAAGGCCGCGAGCACCGCTCCCGTAACGCTCCACAATGCCCAGACCAGCACGGCGCCCAATAGCGCGCCGCGATTATTGCCCGAGCCGCCAATGATCAGCATGGCCCAGACCTGGAAGGTCATGGTCGAGACATAGTTTTCCGGCGCGATGAAGCCGATGAAATGTGCCTGCACCGCGCCTGCAAGGCCCATGATGGCGCTGCCAAGGGCGAAGGCCTGGATCCGGAAGAAATTGGCATTCTTGCCAAGTGAGGCCGCCGCCATCTCATCCTCGCGGATCGCCCGCAACACCCGTCCCCAGGGGCTGCGCACCAGGCGTTCCAGCCCGTAATAGAGAAGCGCCGTTACGATGGCGACGAGAGCGAGATTGGCCAGGTTGAAGATGATCGGACGGTCTTCGAGGCCGCCAAAAGCGCGCGGAATGAACCCGATGCCAAAGGGCCCGCCGGTTACCGTCTCGGCATTGAGGGCGACAAGCTGGATGGCGATCGCGATGCCGAAGGTCGTGATGGCGAGATAATCGGCCCTGAGCCGCAACGTGATCGCGCCAATGAGCGCTGCCGCCACACCTGACACCAGCATCGCCGCAATCCAACCCAACCAGATCGGCAGGCCGAAGCCGCCAAAGCGTCCCGCCATATCGGGTGTGGTGAGGAGTGCCGATGTATAGGCGCCGATCGCGACGAAACCGGCGACGCCGACATTGAACAGGCCCGTCTGTCCCCATTGCACATTGAGGCCGAGACAGATGATGCCATAGCTCAGGGCTGTTACCAGGAAGAACGCGGCATAAGCGAAGAGATCGAGCATCACTCGCGCACTCCGAAAATCCCCGCGGGGCGGACCAATAGCACCGCGATCAGGATGAGAAAGGCGATCGCGGCGCGATAATCGGCGCCGACCACTTGCACGGCCGTGGCTTCGGCGATGCCGACGATCAGACCGCCCAGAACCGCGCCCGGCACGCTGCCGATGCCGCCAAGGATCGCCGCAGCAAAAAGCGGCAACAGAAGATCGAAGCCCATGAAGGGACGGATCTGGACGGTGATGCCGAGCATCACGCCTGCGGCACAGGCAAGCGCCCCGCCGATCATCCAGGTGGCCCGGATGACGCGCTCGACATCAACGCCCGCTATTCGCGCCAGGACCGGATTCTCCGAGACGGCGCGCATGGCACGGCCGATCGGGCTCAGGGCCATGAAGCGTTCCATCACGAGAACCAGGACCGCCGTCATGGCCAGAAGAAAGAGCTGATCGGGCGTGAGCCTGATGCCGAAAGCCATCGGCAATGCCATCTGGATGTCACGGGAAAAATAAGCCGGCTCGGAAGTGAAGATGAATTCGAGCAGGCTTCGCAGCGCCATCGATGCCCCGAAACTCGCCATCACCATGACGATGGCATTGCCGCGATCGCGCAGTTTGGCGAAGAGGAGGCGATCCAGCGCCAGAGCGAGAATGCCGGTGAGAAGGGCCGCAAGCACGCCCGCGACAATCACCGGCCAGCCGAAGGACAGGCTGCCCAATGTCCCCGATCCGCCAAACATCGCGCCAAAACCGGAAGCGAGAGCAAGGGTGAAATAGGTTCCCCAGGCAAGGAATTCGCCGTGAGCGAAATTGGCGAAGCGCAGGATCGAATATGTGAGCGTGACGCCAATGGCGCCGAGGCCAATAAGCGCGCCCATGATGAGGCCATCGGCGATGAATTGCAGATTCATGCCGTCCCCTTTGCCGGTGCCAATCCAAGATAGAGCTCGCGGATCACCGGATCGCTGGCGATGTCGGCGGCCTTGCCTTCATGCGCGGCCTTGCCTTCCACCAGGATGATGGCGCGATCTGCCAGAGCGAGGGCCGCCCTGGCATTCTGCTCGACCATCAGGATGGTTATGCCGGTATGGCGGATCTCGGCCAGCTTGGCGAAGACCTGGCCCACAAGCTTTGGCGAAAGCCCGGCCGAGGCTTCATCCAGCATCAGGATGCGGGGGCTGGCAATGAGGGCGCGAGCAACCGCAAGCATCTGGCGCTGACCGCCGGACAAGCGGCCCGCCGCCAACTGACGCTGGCGCGCGAGATCGGGGAAGAGCGCGAACATCTGATCGATCTTCGCCGCTCTCTCGCGCTTGGGAAGAATATCAGCGGCGAGGCGCAGATTGTCGGCGATCGACATTGATGTGAAGACATTCTCGGTCTGCGGCACGAAGCCCAGGCCTTGGCGTGCCAGAACATGCGCGGGGCTGCCTGTAATATCCTCGCCATCGAGGGCGACCGATCCCGAAAATTTCGGCACCAGGCCGGCGATTGCCTTGATCAAGGTGGATTTTCCGGCGCCATTCGGCCCGAGGATGGTGACGATCTCTCCTGCTTTCACTTCGAGACTGATGCCGCGAACGATGGCCGAGCCCGGCTCATAGCCGGCCTCGAGCCCGTCAATGGCGAGGATCGCCTGGCTCATGCGCTGCCGGTGCCCAGATAGGCGTCGATAACCTCGGGATTCTTGACGACGGCCGATGGCGTTCCTTCGAACAGCATGCGCCCGGCCGACAATACGAAGACATGCCGGCACAGCCTCGCCACCAGGTCCATATTATGCTCGATGATGAGAAACGTGATGCCGCGCCCGTTGATCTCGGCGACGCGGTCGATGATCGTGTCAAGAAGGGCCGGATTGACGCCGGCGCCAGGCTCATCAAGGAGAATGAGGCGGGGATCGGCCATGAGCACGCGGCCAAGTTCTAAGAGCTTGCGCTGGCCGCCCGAGAGGATGCGTGCCGGCTCGCGTGCCAGCCGCGCCAACCCCAGGAATTCGAGATGCGCCATCGCCCTTTCGGCATTGGCGCGTTCTTCGACAGCGACGCGATGCGGTTTGAGCCAGTTGGCGAAGAGGCGCTCGCCCGATTGCGCCTGCGCCGCAGTCAGCATGTTTTCGATGAGGGTCATCTCGGTGAAAGGTCGGGGTATCTGAAAAGTGCG
>VAZZ01000482.1 GCA_005884715.1 Alphaproteobacteria bacterium
TCGACGTCATCATCAAGATGAAATATCCGGGCTACTTCCTGATCGGCGCCGATTTCATCAAATATGCGAAATCGCAAGGCATTCCGGTAGGCCCGGGCCGCGGATCGGGTGCGGGATCACTGGTCGCCTATTCGCTCACCATCACCGATCTCGACCCCTTGCGATTCAACCTCCTGTTCGAGCGCTTCCTCAATCCCGATCGCGTGTCGATGCCCGACTTCGATATCGATTTCTGCCAGGACCGGCGCGATGAAGTGATCGACTATGTCCAGCACAAATACGGCAAGGACCACGTCGCCCAGATCATCACTTTCGGCAAGCTGCAGGCACGCGCCGTGTGCCGCGATGTCGGCCGTGTGCTGCAGATGCCCTATGGCCAGGTGGACCGGTTGTGCAAGCTGATCCCGATGAACCCGGCCAATCCCGTAAGTCTCGCCCAGGCCATCGATGGCGAGCCGCGTCTCAAGGAGGAGCGCGACAAGGACGCGACAGTGCGCACCATGCTGGAGATCGGGCTCAAGCTTGAAGGTCTCTACCGGCATGCTTCGACTCATGCCGCCGGTATCGTGATCGGCGACCGTCCGCTGGAGGAACTGGTTCCTCTCTATCGCGATCCGCGCTCATCGCTGCCCGCAACCCAGTTCAACATGAAATATGTTGAGAAGGCCGGGCTGGTGAAATTCGACTTCCTCGGCCTGAAGACGCTCACCATCATCGACAAGGCGCAGAGGCTCATCCGCCAGCACATCCCTGATTTCGACGCCAACAAGATCCCGCTCGACGACAAGGCGACATTCCATATGCTGGGGCAAGGCGATACGGTGGGCGTGTTCCAATTGGAAAGTGCGGGCATGCGCGATGCGGTGCGCCAGATGCGTGCCGACCGCTTCGAAGACCTGATCGCGCTCGTTGCCCTCTATCGTCCAGGCCCGATGGCCAATATCCCACTTTATTGCGCCAGAAAACTCGGCCGCGAGCCGATCGAATATATGCATCCCGCACTTGAGCCGATCCTCAAAGAAACCTTCGGCGTCATCACCTATCAGGAGCAGGTGCAGCAGATCGCCAAGGATCTCGCGGGCTATACGCTGGCGCAAGCCGATCTCTTGCGCCGCGCCATGGGCAAGAAGATCAAGAAGGAGATGGATGACCAGCGCGAGAATTTCCTGAAAGGTGCCATCGAACGCGGCATCGATTCAGCCATCGCCGTCAATATCTTCGATGCTTGTGCCAAATTCGCCGAATACGGCTTCAACAAATCGCACTCCGCCCCTTACGCCTATATCAGCTATCAGACGGCCTATCTCAAGGCCAACCATCCGGTGGAATTCCTCGCCGCCTCGATGTCGCTCGATATGGGCAATACGGACAAATTGCAGGTCTTCCGCCAGGAGGCCCAGCGCATCGGGGTCAGGATCATGCCGCCGTCGGTCAACACATCCGAGGTCGATTTCGCGGTGAAGGAAAATGCCGTGCTCTATTCGCTCTCGGCATTGAAGAATGTCGGCGCCGGCGCCATCGAGCATCTGGTCGAGAAACGCAACGCGCAAGGACCGTTCGTCTCGCTGGGCGATTTCGCGCGGCGCATCAATGCGCATGTCTTGAACCGCCGGGCGCTAGAAAGTCTGGTCAAGGCCGGAGCCTTCGATGATCTGCAACCTAACCGGGCGCGGGTGTTCGACGGTGTCGATGCCATCCTAGCCATGGCCAATCGCACGACCGCCGAGGCCGAGGTCGGTCAAGACGATCTCTTCGGCCAAGTGAGCGGGCGCAAGGAAGATGTGCCTTTACCGGTGCGCGAGGCCTGGCTGCCGATGGAGCGTCTCTCCAATGAGTTTGAGGCGGTGGGATTCTATCTGTCAGGTCATCCGCTGGATGATTACATGGTCAGGCTGCAGCGCCTGGGTGTCGATACCTGGACATCGTTCCATGACAAGGCGCTGACCAAGGGCGCCACGGCGGCGAAGCTTGCCGGTACCATCACTCATCGCCAGGAGCGCCGCTCGAAATCCGGCAACAAATTCGCCTTTGTCGGCTTCTCCGATCCGACCGGCCAGTTCGAGACGATCTGCTTTTCCGACACGCTGGCCGCCTCGCGCGATCTCCTCGAGCCGGGCAAGGCTGTCTTGATCAGGGTCGAAGCCGATGTCGATGGCGAGGAAGTGCGCCTGCGCCTGCAGGGGGTCGAAGAGCTTGAGCGCGCCGCTGCCCAGATCACGGCAGGTCTCACTATTTTCGTGCGTGATGCAAGCCCGATAGACTCGATCGCCCAGCGCCTTGCCAATGGCGGCAAGGCGCCGGTCAAGCTCATACTGCAGATGGACAAGGGGCGCGAGGTCGAGGTAGTTCTCGGCAACAAATTCACGGTGACGCCGCAAATCAAGGGAGCGATCAAGGCGATCTCGGGCGTAATCGATGTGCAGGATCTGTGACCATGACTGAAGCTCGAAATCTTGGGGGAGGCTGCGCCTGCGGCGCAGTGCGCTACCGGTTGAAGACGCCGCCGATGTTCGTGAATTGCTGTCATTGCCGCGACTGTCAGCGCGAGACCGGCAGCGCTTTCGTGATCAATGGCGTCATAGAGGCGGACCGGATCGAAATGCTGAAAGGAAATCCAGAGCCGGTGTCCATGCCGACCGACAGCGGCAGGCCGCATGATATCTATCGCTGCCCCGATTGCCGCATCGCGTTATGGAGCGACTACGGCCGCAGGCCCATCCGCTTTGTGCGCGTCAGCACGCTCGATGAAGCGGCGGCCTTCAAGCCCGATGCTCATATCTTCACGCGCTCGAAGCTGCCCTGGGTCAGGCTCCCTGAGGACGCCCCGGCCTTTGAGGTCTATTACGAGATGAATAAGCTATGGCCGGCAGAGAGCCTCAAACGGCGCGAAGCACTATTGGGACCAGGCAAATAGCAAATAGAGGGAGAATAATCGATGGCGCAGGATCTCGAAAAGGGCATTACCGCCAATGGAACCGGTTTCGGCGGCAAGAGCTGGAATATTCTGGGCCAACTCTATTTTCCGAAGGCCGTTTGCGGATCGAGCTTCGCTTTTGAAACCAACAGCGCGCCCGGCCAGTTCGTGCCGGTCCATGTCCACCCAACCCAGGAAGAATTCATTCTGGTCCAGGAAGGCGAGCTTGATCTCAAACTCGACGGCAAGTGGATGAAGGCTAAAGCCGGAGATCTCGTGCGTATGCCGCGCGGCATCCCGCATGGCTATTTTAACAAATCGGACCGACCGGCGCGGGCTTTGTTCTGGGTATCGCCGACCCGCATGCTGGAGCAGCTGTTCGAGAAACTGCACAATGTTGCCGACCCGGCCGAAGCGGTGAAAATCTCAGCCGCCCATGAGGTCGACTTCCTGCCGCCGGAAGCGAATGCCTGACCACTGGCGGCCCGATCTGTACTTAGCGTAAGCTCTGATTCCATGGATGACGGCATCATCGGCTTACTGATTCTGATTGCGCTGGGGATATTCTTCGCCCCGCTCATTCTGGCGATCGTGGCGCTCAGCCGGACCGGCGATCTCAGGCGTAAGCTCGCCGCGCTTGAAGCGAGATTGGCTTTCGAACAACCGGGCGGTGCCCCAGCCGAGGCGGCTCCTGAAACCGAAATACCTGCTGCGGCGCCTGGAAGGGTCTGGGCGGAAGCCAGACAGCCAGAAGAGAAGGTGGTCGAGGCCGAACCTTCGCCTGAACCGGTCATTGAGGAAGTCGAACCGGTTGAGGCGGCTCAGTCTGTTCCGCCGCCACCCCCACCGCCGCGTGCCGGAATAGAGGAACGACTCACCTCGCGCTGGCTCGTCTGGCTGGGTGCCGTGGCTCTGGTCCTGGCAGGCATCTTCCTCATCAAATATTCGATCGACAACGCCCTGCTGACGCCTGCCATGCGCGCGACATTCGGCCTGGCGCTCGGCGTCGTCCTGACGCTTGCCGGTGAATGGCTGCGCCGACGTCCGTTGCAGAGAGAGCTCGCATCGCTGAAACCGGACTACGTGCCGGGTGCGCTGACCAGCGCCGGACTCTTTATTTGCTTCGCCAGTATCTATGCCGCTTATGCCTTGCTCGACCTATTGAGCCCGACTGTCGCCTTCATTGGCCTCGCCATCGTGGCCCTGGTCGCTTTCGCGCTTGCCGCGCTCCACAGTCCGATCGTCGCCATCATTGGTCTTCTCGCTGGATTTGCGACGCCGGCCCTGGTGTCCTCATCGGAGCCCAATGCCGGGATCCTGTTCGCCTATCTGGCACTCATCGCAGCTGCCGCCTATGCCGTGGTCATCTATCGCGGCTGGGGCTGGCTCGCCTATGGCGCGACGATCGGCGGGCTCCTGTGGACCGGCCTCTGGATCATGGGGCCGATGCAGGCGGGCGACCTTCTGATCATCGCGGCCTTCCTTGCCGTGCTGACGGCAGCGGCACTTTGGCTGGCCTTGAGGCTGACGCCCGCCGACGCGCCGGTGATCTGGCAGAAGCCGCATCGGCCCGACGGTCCCGAATTCAATTTCTGGCTGGCGGTGACCGGCAGTGTCGGCTTGACGGCGCTTGCCGCCTCAGTCGCCAATGCACCGACGGTGAGTCTCGGGCTTGCCGTCGTGGGTGCCGTAACACTGGCTTATACCGGCCGGCGTTTCGAACGCTTCGATGGTCTCATCGCCCATGCGGCGGCTCTTCTTTTCCTCGTGCTGCTCGCCTGGGATCCGGAAGGCATTCTGGGCCAGCTCCTTTATGATGTGGATGCCGGCAATATCATTGCTCCGGCCGGCGCTCTGTTCGCGCCGGAAGCCAAGAG
>VAZZ01000073.1:0-19277 GCA_005884715.1 Alphaproteobacteria bacterium
ACCCATCCAGCCTCCCTAAATGCGCGGTATAGATCCGCTTCGCTGCCGCCCACGATCATATTGATGGGCTCGATTCGCGCGCCGGTGACATCCTCGGTGAAGCGGGGCAGGTGGTCAAAGAGCCGAGTGTCAAAATCACTCCCATTGAGGGCGACGAGCTTTGGCGAAACTGCTTCGCGCGCTACGAGGGGATGGGTCAAAAAGAAGACGACTACTCCGGCCATCCAGACCCCTGCACCGGCTGCAACAAGCCAGGGTGACAAGGGCCGGATACTTTCCTGTGAGGTTGGAGACCAGGCGAGGTTGAAGACAGTTAGAACTGTCGCCACCCAGGCGGGGCCTAGGGCAAAGCTCGCGATGACATCAGATGGCCAGTGGACCCCGAGATACATCCGGGAGAAGCCAATCCCCAGAATCACCGGGATGACACCGGCAATAATGAGGGTCTTTGCCCACCAATTTCTCGTTTGACTCACGGCATAACATGCGATGAAGCCATAAAAGGCAAAGGCAACGAGGGCGTGACCACTAGGAAAGCTGCCGCCTGCCGCAGGAAGCAGCGCATTTTCCAGGTTGGGCCTCTCCCGGTGAAACGTAAACTCGGCAACTTGAGAAAGCAGTTGTTCGCCGAGGATCGATGTAGCGAAGGCGCTCAGCCACCACCACTGGCGGGTCAAATACATCAAGAGCGCAAAGACAACGGCTCCTGCCGTGATCATCTGCCAATTGCCGAGGTAGGTGAGAAACAGCATCACCTGATTGAAGGCAGGTTCTCGAAGGGTCTGCAGAAACGAGATAACGCGAAGATCCGCCTGGATGAGAGGATCGCCCGCAATGTAGTCTTGGACGACGCCAAAGAAGGCGAACCAGCACACGGCTGCGATGACGAGACCGAAAGCTAGAGGCAGACGTTCCGGGCTCATGAGGGTCAAAAGGAAGTCAAACAGCCTTGGGAAGGACGAACGCCAGCGCTTAAGTAGCGCTGAGCTCTCTAGGCGTTTCCTTGCTCGATCGAGTAGGTTCATCTGCTATGTGAACGATGGCAGGCGATAAACTCTGTGACGGCTTCTACCATACCAGCCGTCTAATCTTGCCAAAAGGTGTTTTCATGGCAGCTTTTACGGAACATCGCATCCACCAGATTTTCGAAGTCAGTATACTTCTGAAGGGTGCACATGCGGTCTTGGAATGCCTTGGCGGGGTGGCGCTGGCCCTTATTAGCACCGATACGATCGTCAGTTGGATCACCTGGCTCACCCAGGATGAGTTCATCGATGATCCGAATGATTTTGTGGCGACGCTCCTCCTCAATATGGCGCAGAGTTTTTCTGTAAGCACGAAGAACTTCTACGTTTTCTATTTACTGAGCCATGGGATTGTGAAGTTGTTTCTGGTGGCCGGCCTTCTGAGAAACAAGATCTGGGCCTATCCCGCCTCCCTTGTAGTGCTAGGTCTTTTTATCGCCTATCAGGTGTATCGCTATACCTACACACACTCGATCGGCCTGGTGCTGCTCACTGTCTTTGACTTCATCGTCATGTATTTGATCTGGCATGAATACCGGCTCATTCGCCACCATTTGCCGACGGATCCCCGACCCAAGACGCCATGAGTAAAAAGGCTGGACCGCGTTCTTCGTTGGAGACTCGCATTTGCTGCATACTCAATGAGCGGGCCGGCAAGGCAGAAGCCGGCTTGCCGGCGCGTATCAGCAGCTCATTCGCGCGTCACGGACTAGCGCCGGTGTTCCTTCATACTAGCGAGGCAGCGTCGATTTCTCAGCTCGCGGAGCGCGCCGCTCATGGCGGTTACGATATCATTGTTAGCGGCGGTGGAGATGGGACTGCAAATGCTGTCGCAAGCAAACTGGTAGGGAGCCGCACGAGGCTCGGTATACTTCCGCTCGGCACCCTCAATCACTTTGCCCGCGATTTGAAAATTCCGATTGAACTCGACGCTGCCGTCGAAACCATCATCACCGGAAGGGCTAAGCCGGTCGACGTCGGTGAAGTAAACGGTAAGATATTTCTGAACAATTCCAGCGTGGGACTCTATCCAGCGGTCATTCGCCTGCGGGAAGGCCTGCAAAGAGCCGGATATGGCAAATGGGTTGCCCTCATTCGAGCGTCAATTACCATGCTTGCGCGATTTCGGGCCCTGAGACTGGAACTGCGTTCAACGTCCCAACAGCACCTCCAGTGCCGGACCGCCTTACTTTTCATCGGAAACAACAACTATGACATGACCCTGACCCAGCTGGGAAAGCGTACAGCGTTAGATCAGGGCCACTTGTCGGTAATGATGTCGGCGGCGTCAGGCCGTTGGCGGCTGATCGCGACCGCGTTCGCCCTGGTGCTCACCGGCGAGAGACCCACCGACGTGATCAGCTTCGAGACCGAGGCTCTTGTCGTATCCAGCAGGCACCGGCGATTGAGGGTTGCTGCTGACGGCGAGGTCATTCAATTTCAATCGCCGCTGAAATATCGCATTCGACCAAAATCACTTCTTGTCATCGTACCCAAAAGGCGGATGGCCAAGCCCCGGCCACAGCGCGATACCCGAACATAGAAGGCCCTAATGTACCGAGCGCCTAGCAGCTTCAAAGCCTGGACGTGCGAGATCAGCTAACCACCAATATTGAGCGGGAATCATCGGCGTTGCCGCACTATGGTGGTCCCGAATCGACAGGCTGCGCATTCGCCACGTCCTTGTCGCAACAGGTCTCTCGTTTATTCTGGGCCTCGCTCTCAATCAGTTTATTTTGCTCTTCATCCAACGGATGCGGCCGTATGACGGCGGCATAACTCATCTCCTTATCGAGCGAAGCGCCGACTATTCGTTCCCTTCAGACCATGCGACAGCGGCTTTCGCCATCGCGGCGGCGTTCCATCTGCACGGCATGCGGCGAGTTGGGCTTGGCTTCCTTGCCGCCGCCGCACTCGTCACTCTCTCTCGCGTCTACATCGGAACCCATTATGCTAGCGATATTGTTGGCGGGGCATTGACCGGAATCCTTGCAGCCGTCCTCGTCCGCGCAAGCTATCGGGAAAACACGCGCTTCGACCGCATTATAACCGGCATTTTCTAGGACATCTTGGAATGGTGCCGTCCTTCATCTTCCTGGGTTGAGTTTCATGACAGCACGGGTCTTCTGACGAGAGATGCAGATCCAACGTCAAGAATCAAGTCAGGTTCCGGCCCGAGAATTCCGCCCTGTTCAGTTCCCTCTACGGCAGGGAAATTTTTTCGCGAATATTCCCTGTTATTCCCTATAAATCCCTGTATCCGGTGCCTCTGGGCCCATCACTCACCGCATCGTCGGGATGGAGAACTGAGCACCTTCCTTGATGCCGGACGGCCAGCGCGACGTCACCGTCTTGGTGCGCGTATAGAAGCGCACCGCATCGGGTCCGTGCTGGTTGAGATCGCCGAAGGACGAACGCTTCCAGCCGCCGAAAGTATGATAAGCGAGCGGTACCGGGATCGGCACATTGATGCCGATCATGCCGACCTGGACACGCGAAGCGAAATCGCGCGCCGCATCGCCGTCACGGGTGAAGATGGCGACGCCATTGCCATACTCATGGTCGTTGGCGAGCGCCAGGCCCTCTTCATAGGTCTTGGCGCGCACTACCGCCAACACCGGTCCAAAAATCTCTTCCTTGTAGATGCGCATGTCCTTGGTGACATTGTCGAACAGCGAGCCGCCGAGGAAGAAGCCGTTCTCATAGCCCTGCATCTTGAAGCCACGGCCGTCCACTTTCAGCTTGGCACCTTCCTTGATGCCGAGATCGATATAGGACTTCACCTTGTCGAGATGCATCTTGGTGACGAGCGGGCCGTAATCGGCCTCGCGATCGGTCGACAGGCCGACCTTCAGCTTTTCGACGCGCGGGATGAGCTTCTCGACCAGCGCGTTGGCGGTCGCCTCGCCGACCGGCACCGCAACCGAGATCGCCATGCAGCGCTCGCCCGCCGAGCCGTAGCCCGCACCGATCAGCGCATCGACGGCCTTGTCCATGTCGGCATCGGGCATCACGATCATGTGGTTCTTGGCGCCGCCGAAGCAGGCGGCGCGCTTTCCATGCGCGGTCGCGCGCGAATAGACATAATGCGCGATCGGCGTCGAGCCGACGAAGCCCACGGCGGCGATATCGGGATCATCGAGCACCGCATCGACCGCTTCCTTGTCGCCATTGACGACATTGAGGATGCCGGGCGGCAGGCCCGCTTCGATGAAGAGTTCGGCAAGCCGCATCGGACAGGAGGGATCACGCTCCGACGGCTTCAGGATGAAGGCATTGCCGCAGGCGATCGCAGGAGCTGCCTTCCACAACGGGATCATCGCCGGGAAATTGAACGGCGTGATGCCAGCCGCAATGCCGACCGGCTGGCGCATCGAATACATGTCGATGCCGGGGCCGGCACCATCGGTGAACTCGCCTTTGAGGAGATGCGGGATGCCGGCGCAGAATTCCGCCACTTCGAGGCCGCGCTGCAGGTCGCCCAGCGCATCGGGGATCGTCTTGCCATGCTCCATCGAGATCAGCGTCGCCAGCTCTTCGCGATGCGCATTGGCAAGATCGAGAAATTTCATCATGACGCGCGCCCGTACTTGCGGGTTCTTCGCTGCCCAGGCGGGTTGCGCCGCCTTGGCATTGAGCACGGCCTCATTGAGTTCGGCCTTCGAGGCAAGCGCCACTTTCGCCTGCAGCTCGCCAGTATTCGGGTTGAAGATGTCGCCGAAACGGCCTGACTTGCCTTCGACCCGCTTGCCGCCGATGAAATGTCCGATTGTCTTGGTCATGGAATCCTCCGGATGACGCCCTGCGTCATGGTGCTTATCGTTTCGCCGGCCAACTTAGCCCTGGATCAGGCAAAGAGGAAATCCGCGGCGGAAGCGCCGGGAAGCGATGGCTCTATAGACGCCCTGCCGCTCGAAAACATGCGCCAAATTGCCGTCCCGCTGGCTATTCGGCCATGCCCGGCCTTTCATCATGCACTGCACAAAATTTCTCCTTGATTTTGATGCATTGCAGCATAATTCTTGTCATGTTTGGGACGGACAGTTCGGTCGGAATCACTTTGAAGCCCGGACTTTATTCAACATGCACAAGACATTACGCAAATTATGGATGGGCGATCTGGCGGCGCAGCGGGCGCATCTGAAGCGGCTTGACCCCGAGGCCAGGCGGTTGCGCTTCGGCGGTGTGACGAGCGATGAATTCATCGACGCCTATGTCGATACCGCTTTCCGGCTCGATGCCACCATTTTCGCCGTCTTCATCGATGGCGAGATCAGGGGCTCTGCCGAATTGCGCAGCATCTTCGGCGGCGCGACACAAGATGCCGAAGCCGCCTTCGCGGTCGAAGCGGGCTGGCAGGATCGGGGGCTCGGCAGCGAGCTCATGGACCGCATCCTGACCACTGCCCAGAATCGCGGCATTGGGCGACTTCATATGATCTGCCTCAGCGAGAATGCCCGCATGCGTCATATTGCCGGCAAGTTCGGCGCGCGCCTCACCTTTGCCGAAGGCGAAGTCTCGGGCGAGGTCTCGCCGCCCGCCCCGACACCGATGTCGCTGCTCGATGAGTTTGTTCACGACGCCCAAGACTTCGTCACCGCGGCATTCGACTGGCGACGCTGATGTATCCCGAGAGCTATTGGTATCCGCTCCGCCCGGCAATGCCTGAGCAGGAAGGTGTGCGTCACCGTTGGACGGGAATGGCCCGTCCACCGGATGTCATTCTGTCTTGTCGGGAATACCGATGCCCGGCACCCACACATAGCCTTCATGGTCGATGATGACGCATTCGCGCAGACCATGCGGCTTGTCGATTGACCCCGCCAGCACCGTCCATCCGCCGGCTCGTGCCCGGGCTTCGGCTTCATCGGGCGAACAACCATAGAGCCTGAGCTCGATGCCGGCGCCGCGCCATGCCTTCGCGCACCTTCCGCGACATCGCGCGTCAGCAGATTGACTCCGAGGCCCGGCCTGAACGACGGGCCCAATTCCGGCGCTGGCATGAAGGGCTCTTTGTCTGTCGTATCAGGCTCGCTTCAGAACCACTTCCCGCTGCCGCTCCTCATCCCATAGCAGAGTGCACGGAGCAATATCGTCAGGAGTCCGGGCACCGGCGCGGCGCATGGCGAGCAGGAAGAGCACGGCCGCATCGCTCACCACATCTGTAAGGTCGGCGGATCCAATATTGTCTTCAAGCATCGAAGCGAGACGTCCGCCGGCAAGCTTGCTCATATCGGCAAGGGCTTGCGCCGGCAGATGCACCGCGGTCTCCCAACTTTCTGTGAGGTCGCCACGGACGATTTCGGCCAGGAGCCGGTCATCGATCATCAAGGGAAGGTTGCCGCGCGCCCGGATCGCCCGCACTTCGCGGTCGGGACTATCGTTGCCCGGACAGGTCAAGGTGAAAGCTGGGGCTTCCGGCAAGGCGGTCGGCATGGCACGGTGCTTCCTCTCCACTCGCAGAGAGACTCTGCGCCTCTCACCTTGCCAAGCCGTTAACCATCCCTCGACCGAGTACGGCCAGGACTCTCCTGCGCCGTATCAGATCGCCTGGACCGATTGCGAACTCCCAGGCGAGGCAATCCAGCGATATTTCCACAAGCCCCGATTGCCGGATGAGCGCCCCGACCTCGCCCAGCGACCGGAACTCTCCTGGCCGCCCCGCCGCATCGGCGATCGAACGTTTAAGCCGGCCGAGAGTCGTTTTGGCAGACTCGGAGAGCTGCAGAACCCCCTTTACCAGAGCTTCTTCCGCCGCTTTGTTCGCCGCCGTCCGTTTGCGGATCTCGCCTTTCGCCTCTGCTCCATCATCATCGAGCAGGATGCGGTTAGATAAGATGAGGCGGCCGGCTGGCGCGAGCCAGCTTCCGATCCGCCCCAGCAACGCAACTTGATCGGCATGCGGGATGAATCTGAAAATGCTGTGGGTGATGATCAGATCGGCTGCACAAGGCTGGGCGGCCAAGATGAGGTCGCCCGGCCGGGCATCGAAATCGAGTCCGTGCCATACGGCAAATTCGGCGCAGACCAAAAGTGGTGTTTCGCAACGATCGAGCACAGTGAACCGACATCGCTTGAGGACATCAACACGAAGCGTGGCCGCCACATGGGCACAGGTCGCCAGCATAGCCGTATCTGCAGCTCCGGCGACGACGATTTCGATAGTCTTGTCCGGTAGCGCTGCTTTGTCGGCGATGATCTTGCCGATGAGCCGGATCAGCTCGGGCCGGTCGAACAACTTCGGCGGTCCGGCATAGCGATGGAGTGCGCTTCGGATGTGATAGTCAGCGCAGCCGGCGCAATGGTCTGGTGCGAGTTCGCTGAAACGCCGGGCATTATGGGCAAGATCCTCGCCGCAACTTACGGGGTCGAGCAGCGAAAGAGCGCCGAGGCTTGTCATGATCCCCTGAAATGGTTGCAGCTATTGCGATTGACTATGCCGCAAAGTAAGACCATGTCCAGGTCCCTCAAGGGGCGCACAACAAATGGGGTGGGGATGATGATACGAATAATCGCTCTCGCGGGTTCCTGGGTGATGCTGGTCCTATGGGCCCTGAACCCCGCCATCGCGCAAAGCAATCTCTTCGACGGCAAGACGATCACTTATATCGTAGCGACTAAACCGGGCGGCGGTTACGACACCATGGGGCGGTTGGTGGCACGCTATCTCGAAAAATATCTGCCAGGTTCGCAGGTCATCGTGAAGAACGTTCCCGGCGCCGGCCATCTCGTCGGCGCCAAGATGATCTATGCCGCCGACCCCGACGGCTTGACGATCGGTAGCTTCAATACGGGTCTCATGTACTGGCAGTTGACCGCTGACGATCTGAGCGAACTTGACCTGACCAAGATGAGCTGGATCGGCAAGGCGGCGGTTGAATCGAGAGTGCTGGTGGTCTCGGCAAAATCCAACGTCAAGAGCCTGGAAGACTTCCATAATGTTGATCATCCGGTGAAGATGGCAACGTCCGGGCAGAGCTCCGCCTCGCACCAGGAAACCGAACTCCTGGCCAAAGCCTTCAATCTCAATATCCAGATTATCACCGGATTCGAAGGAACCGAAGCCGAGCTGAGCATGATGCGCGGCGAGGTCGACGCCTATCTCGGCTCGGCCAGTTCCCTCAAATCATTTGTCGACAATGGAAATGGCAAGATCATTCTTGAAATAGGCGGAAAGCCCGGCTCGCCGCTGCCTCAGGCGAGCGCTCTCGCCAAGACCGATGAAGCGAAATCGATCATCTCTCTTATCGAAACACAGTCGCAATTGGCGCGCCTGACCGCCGGCCCGCCGGGAATTCCGCAAGATCGGCTGCAGCCCCTGCGCGACGCCTATATGGCGGCGTTCGCCGATCCCGGATTGATCGCCGAAGCCGAAAAGCTCGGTTTGCCGATCGTGCCGGCCGCGGGCGACATCGTTGCCGAGCGCATCCGCGCCGATTTCGGACAGAAGCCGGAGATCTTGGCCCTGCTCAGGGATTTGCTGAAGGACGAATGATCGCCTTGATCGTCGGCGACAGGAACAATTGATGCTCGAGACTTCCGTCTCTTCATTGCTCGGCATTTTTCTGTCACCCCATATGATGATGCTCATGACGATGGGCGTCAGCGTGGGCCTGTTCTTCGGCATCATGCCGGGCCTTGGCGGCAAGCTCGGCGTCATCTTCCTGATCCCCTTCGTCTTCGGCATGGATCCGATCCCGGTTGCGGTCTTTCTCTTGGCGATGCATTCCGTCGTCCACACAAGTGGGGCGATCCCCAGCATCCTGTTCGGCATTCCGGGCACCGGACCTGATGCCGCCACGATCGTCGATGGCTATCCGATGGCCCAGAAGGGCGAGGCCGGGCGGGCGCTGGGCGCAACCTTGTGCGCCTCAGGCATAGGCGGCGTCATCGGCGCCCTTTTCCTCAGTTTGCTCATGCCCTTTGTCGGCCCCATCGTGCTGGCCTTCAGCCCGGCAGAATTCTTCCTCCTCGCCGTGCTCGGCATCACCTTCATCGCGGCACTCAGCGGCGACAGCCTGCTGAAGGGCCTGATCGTCGGCCTGTTCGGGTTGATCATCGCTACGGTCGGGCTCGATCCCAATAGCGGTGAATCCCGCTATACTTATGGCCAGCTTTTCCTGTGGGACGGGATCGATCCCGCTACTGCCGTCATCGCCATCTTCTCCATCCCCGAGATGATCGCCCTGGCGGCGCGGGGAAATCTTGCCGATGACGATGATGCCGGCGGATTCCGCTACACCATGCGCGATGTGTGGGAAGGTTGTCTCGATGTCTTCCGGCACTGGGGTCTGACCTTGCGCACCTCGATCATTGGCGCTGTCATCGGACTCATTCCGGGGTTGGGCGGTGATGTCGCCTCGTGGCTTTGCTATGGCCATGCGGTCCAGTCGTCGAAATCGCCGGAACGCTTCGGCAAGGGCGCCGTCGAAGGCGTCATAGCACCGGAGACCGCCAATAAGTCCAAGGAAGGCGGCGCCTTGCTGCCCACTCTCTATTTCGGGATCCCCGGCAGTTCCGGCATGGCGATCCTGCTCGGCGCCTTTGTCATGCTGGGGATCCAGCCGGGCCCGCGGCTCGCCACCGACCAGGTCGATCTCGTCTGGGCCCTCATCTGGACGCTCGCCATCGCCAATATTTTGGCGGTCCTGCTTCTCCTCGCGATCCCTTCATCATCGTGCTGTCGCTGCTCGGTTGCTATCTGGGCGCCGGCGCCTGGCAGAATTTCGTTCTCGTGCTCGGCCTCGGCGCACTGGGCTGGCTATTCAAGAAATATGACTGGCCGCGGCCGCCCTTCGTGATCGGCATCGTCCTCGGGCCGATCGCGGAGGATTCCTTCCACAAGGCGATGGGCTTGTGGGGACCTGGCTTCCTCTTGCGGCCCCTCTCGCTCGTCCTCCTCGCGATCATTGCTGCAACGATTGCCTTATATATCACCCGCACGTGGCGACCAGCCTGGCGATGGTCATGCTGTTTGTCTTCTTCGTTGTGCAGGCGTTTTTCTTCCGGCACGAAGCCGCCATGATGCCGCTGCTCGTCGGATTGCCCGGCTTCATCCTCAGCCTCGCGCAGCTCATCGTCGAGATCAGACCGCATGGCGGCAGAAATAAAGACGAGCCAATCATTTCCGGCCCTGAAGGGACGATCATACTGTGGATTGCCGGCTTTACGCTGGGCGTCATCGCCTTTGGATTTGTCCTTGGCGCTCCGCTTCTGCTTGCGGCCTATCTTTATTTTGTCGCCGGCGAACGCTTGTCTATCTCCGTCCTGGGCGGTGGCCTTTGCGTTGCCGTGATGCTTGGACTTGAACGCCTGTTGCATATCCCGCTTTTTGAAGGCTTGGTAATTCACCATCTTCTCTGAACCAGGATGGCGCTGCATCAGACGGGCAGGGTCGCCGAAGCGGCTGCCATGTATAGGCTCTCCTTAAGGCGCACCGTTAAAGCCTGATAATGCTGATGCCGGTGCCGGCAAAACCGTCCATTTCCATCAGCGCCTTTGGCGCCTCGGCGAGGCTGATCGTCTTGCCGATGAGTTTCTGTGGCTGGAGCTTGCCCTTGAGTATCATTTCCAGCATCGGTCCATAGCGATGCGCCTGCATGCCGTGGCTACCGCGGATTTCGATCTCATGGGCGATGACCTTGTCCATCGGTATGGAAGCGCGGGCATGTTCAGCAAGCATCAGTCCCACTTGCAGATGCCTGCCGCGCCGGCGCAGGCAGGCGATCGAATTGAAGCAGGTCTTGGGCGACCCGAGCGCATCCATCGAGACATGAGCGCCGCCCTGTGTCATCTCGCCGATCGCTGCTACGACATCGACTGTCTTCGCCGCATCGATTCCGGCAACGGCGCCGCAATTTCGTGCCAGCTCCAGCTTTTCAGGAGAAAGATCGATGGCGATGACATTGGCGCCCATAGCGGCGGCGATCATGATCGCCGACAGGCCGACGCCGCCTGCGCCATGCACCGCCACCCATTCGCCGGGCTGGACCCGGCCCTGATCGACGATGGCGCGGAAAGAGGTGACGAACCGGCAACCGAGGCTGGCGGCGGTGGCGAAGTCGAGCGCGTCGGGAAGCCTGACCAGATTGATATCGGCGAAATCGATAGCGACATAGTCCGCGAACGATCCCCAGGCGGTAAAGCCCGGCTGAAATTGCTTTTCACAGACCTGGTGATTGCCGCTGGCGCATTCGGGACAGCGTCCACAGCCACTGACAAAGGGAACCGTGACGCGATCGCCAGCCTGCCAGCGTATCACTTGGCGTCCCACCGCGGCGATAGTGCCGGCAAGCTCGTGACCCGGCACATGCGGCAGCACGATATCGGGATCATGTCCCATCCAGCCATGCCAGTCGCTGCGGCACAGGCCGGTCGCCTCGACCTTGATGACCACGCCTTCAAGCTTGGGGGTGGGATCGGCGACATCGGTCAGGACGGGCGGTTGCCTGAAGGCTTCGTAGAAGATGGCTTTCATGACAAGCTTTCACTCCGGCTGGTGGCACACTGCTTCGATATTATTGCCGTCGGGATCGAAGACGAAGGCGCCGTAATAATCGGGATGATAGTGCGGCCTGAGCCCCGGTTTGCCATTGTCGCGCCCGCCGGCGGCGAGTGCCACGCGATGGAATTCATCGACCGCCTTACGTGAGGCGGCGGCGAAAGCCACATGCTGGCCGCCTTTCGGCTTGTTGCCGGTGCCGATCCAGAAATAGGGCTTCTGCTCCTCGCCGAAGCCGGCAGCATGGACATCCTCGCCCGCCTGTTCGGGCGTGACTTCCATGATGACGCTGATGCCGAGCGGCTTCAGTGCTTTCTCATAGAAGGCCTTGGCTCTCTCATAATTCTTCACCGAAAATCCGACATGATCAAGCATGCTGTCCTCCTATTCCGGCAGCGGCGCGCCGGGTCTGGCGAGCTTCTTCATCTCATCCATGGTAAAATCGCATTCATATTGCCCCTCCGCGTAAGAGCCGATCGCATAAGCGTCGAAGGTGACGGTCGCCTTGTCCTTCCAGAAATTCCAGCTGTTCATCGACTGCAGATGCTCGAGTCATTCTTGTCTTTCTTCTGTTCGAAGATCTGCTCGATGCAGCGGGCCTTGAGTGCCGCGATCCCCTTGGCATCGAAGAGATCGCCCGGCTTCATTTCCGTACCGCGATCAAGATCGATAGTGATGCCGGATGTTCCGCCATTGCCATGGGCGCCGCCGCTGAAATCCCAGTTTTCCACCTTGGCCGATATGAGCTTCGGCGAGGTATAAGTGAGCGCCATCGCCGCAACGGAAGAATAGGTCATGTCATCGCGGGCAGCCTCGCTCTGGCGCCCCAAAGGCGCACCCTTGCCGATCTTGGTCACCCGATTATTGAACAGGATCTCTCCCTTTGACTGCGGCTTGACGAATTTGATCAGCGTGAAGTCGATATCATAGTGGCGGGGATCGGCGTCCTGCTGGATGAAGACGGGCATCAGGCGTGATCCGGTGCCAGGCCCGCTTTCCGGCTCCGCCAACAAGAGCTGGCGGCGCTCATCGGTCTGGCTCAGGATGCAATTGGCCTGCTCGGCGCCCTGCTGATAGCCGCAGCTGTCCTCGCGGCTCTTCACCCATTTGCGCTGCGAAGCGCCCAATGACTTGCGATCGGCACCGACAAGTGAATCGCGCAAAGTCGCATAAGCGGTCGCCATCGCATCATCGGCCGCCTTGAGCTTTGGATCGGTGCAGATTGCTTTTTCGATGCTGCTGGCCGCCTTGGCGCAATCGAAAGCCCGTACTGGCACGATACAAGCAATGAGCAAGAGCCCCGCGAGCCAGCAGATTTTGAGCAACTGCATGTCTTTCCTCATTTTCCTGGCCTGGGATCGATGGGCGTGATCACCCCGAGACCGAGCAGATCTTCCAGGAGTTTGGCCGCGGCAAGCAGGCGGTCTTCGCCCCGGCAAGGTGCCGCGATCTGGATGCCGACCGGCAGATGCTCTCTGGTGAAGCCGGCCGGGATCGAGATGGCCGGCGAGGCCACATTAGTGAAAGCATAGACGATCGCCAGCCACTCGACATAGTTCGAAAACTTTTGGCCGTCGCATTCGGCGACATAGCGCTGTTCAACCGGGAACGGCGCCACGATTGTGGACGGGCAGAGAATGAGTTCGTAGCGTGTGAAGAACTCACGCATGCGGGCGAACATCACACCGCGCTGCATTTCGGCGCGCGCGATTTCACCGCCCGTGAGCTTCAGACCCTTCTCGACATTCCAGATGACGTCGGACTTGAGTTTATCGCGATGATTTTCGTAAAGCGTCTTGAAGCCCGAGGCGTATGCCAGCGCCCTCAGCACCTGAAAACACTCATGCGCTTCGGTGAGATCGGGGTGCGCCTCCTCGACGATAACTCCCGCATCGGCGAGCTTGAGCGCTGCACGCTCGACGATCTCCGCTACTTCCGGATCGACCGGCGTGATGCCGAGATCGCGGCTGAAGGCGACCCGCTTCGGTTTCCATCCCGAGCGCGCAGCAGCGAGATAGGAAACATCCTCGCGCGGCAACGACAAGGGATCGGCCGGATTGGCGCCCACCATCGCATCGAAAAGCAGAGCGAGGTCTTCGACATTGCGTGCCATCGGTCCTTCTACGCCAAGCGTCCCGTCGATCTTGCCATAGACGCTGGCCGCCACCCGTCCGGGCGATGGGCGCAGGCCGGTGACGCCGCAGAAGCTCGCCGGATTGCGCAAGGATCCCCCCATGTCGGAGCCATGCGCCACCCAGGCCGTGCCGGTCGCGAGAGCCGCTGCCGCCCCGCCCGATGATCCTGCCGCCGAACGCGACAGATTCCAGGGATTGAGGGTGCGCCCGAAAACTTCGTTGAAGGTATTGGCGCCGGCGCCGAATTCCGGCGTGTTCGACATCGCATAGACGATGCAGCCTTGATCTTCGAGATTCTCGACCAGTATGTCCGACTTCTTTGGAATATGGTGGGCGAAGATCGGCGAGCCCTGCGTCGAGCGCACGCCCGCGACATCATTCAGGTCCTTGATCGGGATCGGCAGGCCGGCGAGCCGACCGCGCTCGGCAACTGACTTCTTCATCAACGCTTTGGCATGATCGCGGGCTCGCTCGAAGCACAGCGTGGGCAGCGCATTGACCGCCTTGTCGACTTGCGCGATGCGCGTTTCGAGTGCATCGAGACAGTCGAGGGGCGTGATCTCCTCACTGCGCAGCAGCGAGACAATCTCATTGGCGGTCAAACGGATAAGTTCGGTCATGGCAGCCCCGCGAAAGCTGGGATTGAATCCATTTGCGGCCCATGGGTCAATGGAGGTAGAACGCCGCAGCAATTCCTGAGGAGACCAGAACATGAACGTGAAGGCATCGGCCAAAGGCCTCAACGAAGCTTGGGTTGAACGGCGCGCCAAAGCGGTGTCGCGCGGCATGGGCATGGCCGCTCCAGTGATCGCGGCGCGCGCCGAGGATTCCGAATTGTGGGATATCGAGGGCCGCCGCTATATCGATTTCGGCGGCGGCATCGCGGTGCTCAATACCGGCCATCGCCATCCGGCCGTGATGAAGCGGGTGCAGGAGCAGCTTAATGCCTTCACCCATACCTGCTTCACGATAGCGCCCTATGCGCCGTTCATCGAACTCGCCGAGAAGCTCAATGCCATTGCCCCGATTTCGGGCGACAAGAAGAGCCTGTTCCTGACCACGGGTGCCGAGGCGGTCGAGAACGCCATCAAGATCGCGCGCGCTCATACCGGGCGCAGCGACATCATCTGCTTTCAGGGCAGTTTCCACGGCCGCACCAATCTGACCATGACGATGACCGGCAAGGTCGTTCCCTACAAGACGAAATTCGGCCCCTTCGCGCCGGGCGTATGGCATGTGCCCTTCCCGGTCGCCCATAAGGGTGTAACGGTCGAGGACACGATCCACGCCATCGAATGGCTGTTCAAGGCCGATGTCGAGCCGTCGCGGGTCGCGGCCATCGTCATCGAGCCGGTGCAGGGCGAGGGCGGCTTCTATATCGCGCCCAAGGAACTGATGACGGCCTTACGCAGGATCTGCGACGAGCATGGCATCGTCTTCATTGCCGATGAGATCCAGTCGGGCTTCGGACGCACCGGCAAATGGTTTGCCATGGAGCATATGGGCGTCGAGCCTGACCTAATGACGGTCGCCAAGTCGCTTGCCGGCGGCTTTCCGCTCTCAGGCGTCGTCGGCCGCGCCAAGATCATGGATGCGCCGGAGCCAGGCGGTCTCGGCGGCACTTATGCCGGCAACCCGGTCGCCTGCGCGGCAGCACTTGGCGTGTTCGATGCCTTCGAGCAGGACAAGCTCCTCGAAAAGGCGAAAGTGCAGGGCCAGATCATGCTCGAGCGCTTGAAGGCGATTAAAGCCAGGAACAAGGGCATGCCGATGGGCGATATCCGGTCCTTGGGCGCCATGTGCGCCTTCGAGCTCGTCACTGAACGCGGCGGCGACAAGCCGGACGCGGCCGGCGTCAAGGCGCTGGTGGCGAAATGCCTCGAACGTGGCCTCCTGATCCTTAGCTGCGGCGTCTATGGCGACACGATTCGGCTCCTGACGCCGCTCACCGCCTCGGAAGCCATCCTGAAGGAAGGCCTCGACATCCTCGAATCCGCCATTGTCGGAAACTAAGGCTCTATCCCGAAACTAAGACCGGGCGACGGAGTTACCCTCCGCCGCCCGTCTTCAGAATAGTGCTGCTTCGGGAGAACCCTCCATGCATCGCCGCCTGTTTCTATCCATCATGGCCGCAGGCCTGGCAGTGGCCATGCTTCCGGGCATGGCAGCGGCGCAGAACCGCCTTCCCTATCGGGGCGCCGAGACCGTCTATTTCGAAAACTACGAGCAGCCGGGAACGATCATCATCGATACCAGCAAGCGCGCCTTGTTCTATATCCTGAGCGATAGCGAGGCGATTCGTTACGGCATTGCCGTCGGCAAGGAAGGTTTTTCCTGGGCCGGCATCGCCGAGATCGGGCGCAAGATCGAGTGGCCACGCTGGACGCCGCCCGCCTCGATGATCAGGCGAAGGCCCGAACTTGCCAAATTCGCCGGTGGCATGCCGGGCGGGCGGCCGGACAACCCGCTCGGTGCCCGCGCTCTCTACCTGTTTGCCAATGGCAGTGACACGCTCTTTCGCATCCATGGCACCAATGAGCCGCAATCGATCGGCACTGCAGCCTCTTCGGGCTGCATCCGCATGCTGAATGAGGAAGTCGTCGAGCTCTATGACCGGGTAGAGATTGGCACCAAGGTGATCGTGCTGTAACTGGCAGGTGTCCGCAGTCATGCCGCATCTCCCGGGGCCCAAATACGTCAAACGTGCTTCTGGTAATCCTTCACATCGGCAAAATCGATCTTGGGCCAGCGTTCCTGCTCATATTGCAGAAGGAATTGACTGCTGGCCAGGAACACCGGCGCCTTATCGAGATCATGCGCCATGCTTGAGCGGTTCGCTTCGATGAAACGATCGAGCTCCTGAGGATCATCCGATGAGATCCACCGGCACACCGAGAAGCGTGGCGTCTCATAGGCGATCGGCAATCCATATTCGCCTTGCAGGCGTTCGGCCAGGACATCGAGCTGCAAGGCGCCTACGACGCCCACCATGGCATTCGATCCGTCATAGGGTAGGAACAATTGCACCACGCCCTCTTCCGCCATTTGCTGCAGCGCCTCGCGCAATTTCTTCGCCTTCATGGCATCCTGCAATTTGATGCGCCGCAGAATTTCCGGCGCGAAGCTCGGCACGCCGCGGAACACCAGATCCTCGCCCTCGGTGAGGGTATCGCCGATGCGCAAGATGCCGTGATTGGGGATGCCGACGACATCGCCGGCATAAGCTTCATCCGCCAGCGCCCGATCCTGGGCGAAGAAGAATTGCGGCGCAGACAGGCTCATCGGCTTTCCCGTGCGCACCAGCTTGGCCTTCATGCCACGCTGCAATTTGCCCGAACAGACGCGCAGGAAAGCGATGCGGTCCCGGTGATTGGGATCCATATTGGCTTGGATCTTGAACACGAAGCCCGACATTTTGGGCTCGCTCGCTTCCACCATGCGGCTCTGAGCCTGCTGGCTGCGCGGCGAGGGCGCATAGCTGCCCAGCCCGTTGATGAGATCGCGGACGCCGTAATTCTTCAGCGCCGAGCCCCAGAACACCGGCGTCAGATGGCCTTCGCGGAAGGATGTGAGGTCGAAAGGCTTTGAAGCTTCCCGGGCGAGCAACACTTCTTCCTGGAAGGGCTTTATCTCATCGGCGGGTAAGAGGCCTGCAATGGCTGGATCGTCCGGACCCGAAAGCTGCGCCGGTGTTTGCTGCGAATCGAGGCCGCGCAGCGTGTTGCGGGCAAGATCATAGGTTGCTGCGAAACTGCGCCCCCGCCCGACCGGCCAGGTCATCGGCGTCACATCGAGCGCCAGGGTCTTTTCGATCTCATCCAGGAGATCGAAGGGATCGCGCGTCTCGCGGTCCATCTTGTTGATGAACGTGACGATCGGAATGTCGCGCAGGCGGCAGACCTCGAACAGTTTGCGGGTGCGTGCCTCGATGCCCTTGGCCGCATCGATCACCATGATCGCCGAATCGACGGCGGTCAGCGTGCGGTAGGTATCCTCGGAAAAGTCGGCATGGCCCGGCGTGTCGAGGAGATTGAAGACATAGCCCCCATATTCGAAGGTCATCACCGAGGTGACGACGGAAATGCCGCGCTGGCGCTCGATCGCCATCCAGTCGGAGCGGGTGGAGATGCGGTTCTTCTTGGCCTTGACTTCGCCCGCGAGCTGGATCGCGCCACCGAACAGCAGGAATTTCTCGGTCAAGGTGGTCTTGCCGGCGTCCGGATGCGAGATGACCGCGAAAGTGCGCCGTCGTGCCACCTCGGCCGATGCGGCGGATGCTTGCATGATATTCATGATTTTGGGCTCTGTTTCGGGGGCTCCCTAGCACCCCAATCCTGTCATGTCATCAAGGATCATTGCAGGGCAACATGAGGCGGTCTAAAAGACACTGAGCTGAGACCAAACAAGACCGATGGCTGAAACACACACCGCCAAACGGCCCCTGTCGCCGCATCTCCAGATCTATCGGCCGATGCTGACCATGATGATGTCCATCATGCACCGCATCACCGGGTCAGCGCTCTATTTCGGCATCATCTTGCTCGTCTGGTGGCTCACCGCTGCCGCCATCTCGGCGGATTATTTCGCCATCATGCAGGCGTTCTTCGGCCACTGGTTCGGCAAGCTCGTCCTGTTCGGCTTCACCTGGGCCCTCCTCCACCATATGCTGGGAGGATTGCGCCACCTTCTATGGGACACCGGCCACGGCTTCAAGCTCTCGACCATCGAATGGCTGGCGCGCCTCAATCTCGCATCGTCGATCATTCTCACCCTGGTCCTGTGGCTCGGCGTCTATTGGGTGCGGGGCACGCTATGAAAACGCCGCTCGGCATGGTGCGTGGACTGGGCTCGGCCAAGACCGGCACCGAACATTGGTGGCTGCAGCGCGTCACGGCGATCGCCAATATCCCGCTCGTCATCTTTGTCATCGTCTTTATCCTCTGGCATCTGGGCGCCGACCGTGCGGCGCTGATGGCGAGCGTCAAGCATCCGCTGATCGCCATCGCGCTCGCAATGTCATTCCTCTCCATCCTTTGGCATATGCGCCTCGGCATGCAGGTCATCATCGAGGACTATGTGCATGGCCGTTGGCGCATAGTTTGTCTTCTCGGCAATGTCTTCTTCACCATCGCTCTGGGCATCGCCGCCCTTTATGCGATCCTGTCCTTGAGTTTCGGAGCCTGATGCGATGGCCACGCCCAAGACCAATGGAGCCACCGCACCCAAATCCTTCTCTGTCGGCGGTCGCGCCTATCCGATCACCGATCATAGTTTCGATGTCCTTGTCGTCGGCGCCGGCGGTTCGGGACTGAGAGCCGCACTCGGCGCATCGCAGGCCGGCCTCAAGACCGCCTGCATCACCAAGGTATTCCCCACTCGCTCGCACACCGTCGCAGCACAGGGCGGCATCGCCGCCTCGCTTGGCAATATGGGCCCCGATGACTGGCGCTGGCATATGTATGACACGGTCAAGGGCTCGGACTGGCTTGGCGACCAGGACGCCATCGAATATCTCTGCCGCAACGCACCGGTCGCTGTCTATGAGCTTGAGCATTTCGGCATGCCCTTCTCGCGCACCGAAGAGGGCAAGATCTATCAGCGGCCCTTTGGCGGCAT
>VAZZ01000073.1:19297-24195 GCA_005884715.1 Alphaproteobacteria bacterium
TGCTGCACACGCTCTATGGCCAGTCGCTGCGCTATTCGACCGAATTCTTCATCGAATATTTCGCTCTCGATTTGATCATGGAAGACGGCGCCTGCCGTGGCGTGATGGCCTTGTCGCTGGAAGACGGCTCATTGCATCGCTTCGGCGCCCATCGCACTATCCTGGCGACCGGCGGCTATGGCCGCGCCTATTTCTCGGCCACCTCGGCTCATACCTGCACCGGTGATGGCAATGCCATGGTACTGCGCGCCGGCCTGCCGCTGCAGGACATGGAATTCGTGCAGTTCCATCCGACTGGCGTCTATGGCGTCGGCGTCCTCATCACCGAGGGTGCGCGCGGCGAAGGCGGCTATCTCACCAATTCTGAAGGCGAGCGCTTCATGGAGCGCTATGCGCCTTCCGCCAAGGATCTCGCTTCGCGTGACGTCGTGTCGCGCTCAATGACCATCGAGATCCGCGAAGGCCGCGGCGTCGGGCCAGAGAAGGACCATATACATCTCCATCTCGAACATCTCGACCCCAAGATCCTCGAAGAACGCCTGCCCGGCATCAGCGAATCGGCGAAGATCTTCGCCAATGTCGATGTCACCCGCGATCCGATCCCGATCGTGCCGACCGCCCACTACAATATGGGCGGCGTCCCCACCAATTATCATGGCCAGGCGCTGGCCGGCGACGGCAAGGATCCCGAGAAGGTCGTACCGGGGCTTTATGCGGTGGGCGAAGCGGCCTGTGTTTCCGTCCATGGCGCCAACCGCCTGGGCTCCAACTCGCTCATCGATCGTGTCGTCTTCGGCCGCGCTGCGGCCCTCAAATGCGCCGAGGAGATCGAAGCCAATATGCCGCATGCCGAATTACCGAAGCGTGCGGGCGAAGCCTCGATCGCACGGCTCGACTATTATCGTTTCGCAAATGGCTCAACATCGACGGCGCAATTGCGGAGCCGCATGCAGCGCACCATGCAGAGCAATTGCGCGGTGTTCCGCACCGGCGAGGTCCTGAAGGAAGGTGCCAGGCTCATTGGCGAAGTATGGCGGGCGACCGATGACATCAAGGTCTCGGACCGCTCGCTCATCTGGAATTCCGATCTCATCGAGACGCTCGAATATGACAATCTGATCCTGCAGGCGGCGGTGACGGTCGAGGGCGCTTTGGCACGCAAGGAAAGCCGCGGTGCCCATGCGCGTGAGGATTTCCCCAATCGCGACGACAAGAGCTGGATGAAGCACACGCTCGCTTGGGCCGATGACGAAAAGCGCAAGGTCAAGCTCGGCTATCGCCCGGTGCACACTTACACGCTCTCCAACGACATCACCTATATCAAGCCCAAGGCCCGGGTTTACTAGGAGTCATGGAATAGATGGTCGCCTTCAGTCTTCCGCAGAACTCCAAGGTCGATGCCGGCAAGATCTGGCCCGCCCCGCATAAGGGCGAGCTCAGAGAATTTCGCATCTATCGCTGGTCGCCGGACGATCATCACAATCCGCGCCTCGACACCTATTATGTCGATCTCAGATCCTGCGGGCCGATGGTTCTCGATGCCCTGATCAAGATCAAAAACGAGCAGGATGCGACGCTGACCTTCCGGCGCTCCTGCCGGGAAGGCATTTGCGGCTCCTGCGCCATGAATATCGATGGCACCAACACGCTCGCCTGCGTGAAGGCGATCGAGGATGTGAAGGGGCCGGTCAAGATCTACCCGCTGCCGCATATGCCGGTGGTGAAAGACCTGGTGCCCGACATGACCAATTTCTATGCTCAGCACCGTTCGATCGAGCCCTGGCTCAAGACGACGACACCGACGCCTGAGGCCGAATGGAAACAGTCGCGCCCCGACCGCGCCAAACTCGACGGGCTCTATGAATGCATCCTGTGCGCCTGCTGCTCGACTTCATGCCCGAGCTATTGGTGGAATGGCGAGCGTTATCTCGGCCCCGCGGTGCTGCTGCAGGCCTATCGCTGGCTGATCGACAGCCGCGACGAGGCGACGGGCGAAAGGCTCGATAATCTGGAAGATCCGTTCCGGCTCTATCGCTGCCACACGATCATGAATTGCGCCAAGGCCTGCCCCAAGCACCTGAACCCGGCCAAAGCGATTGCCGAGCTCAAGAAGATGATGATCGAGCGGCGGCTGTAGTTTAGGAATTTTACGTGGCGTAATGCGCCGCAAGCGCATGCGGGTAGCGCTCTTCCGGCGATCAATGACGCCATGCTGCATCGCCCCATTCGCAACGGAAAAGCGGCGCGGCGAGGCTGCTGCGGATCGCTGCCCAACCTATAATGGAAAGGAAGAGGACGCGCTCGCCCGCGCCATCAGCAAGCTCGGTGATTGCGCTATTCTCACCCAGACCTGCAACAAATGCTGCACATTCGCGAAGCTGCGCGCAGACAAGGGGTGACAGGCAAAGGCAAAGAACGGCCATGATGAAAGCTGAGTGGTCAAGCGCGAAGATGTTCATGTGGGGCACTTGGTGTTGCTCGAGGATTCACGAGGGGACCAAAACGGATGCGGGCTTCCGAGAGCTTTCGCCCTTTGCTGGCCTAAGCAAAGATCGTGTGGGAATGGCTGCCGTCAGACATGAAAAAACCCGGCAGCTTGTTGCTCCGGGCACATATCATTCGATCCTGATATTTCCCAAATCGCACGCTTGTGCACACAATGTCAAGCAACCGGTAGGTGGAGGCGATGGAAAGACCGACGCCGAAACTTATCCAGTTTCATGAGAAGTATTAGAGCGCTGGTTCGTCCCTAAGGATGATGCGCTGTCATTTGTGCGCTGGCTCTAACCAGCAATCATTGAAACCGTGGCAAAATTTGTAGTTCCTGCTGATACCGAAAGATGGGGCGTAGCAATCGGCTATCTATAGAGGTGCTCGGCAAACGGGTAACGCTGCACGATATAAGTTCGCCAAGCTCACGGAACGGCCGATCTGAAGTGAGATCAGCCGACGACGCGCCAGCTGCCGTCGCGCATTTCGCACGCCGTGCCGTCGATGACCTCCGGCTCGCCATCGACCCAGATCGTGTGCTCGAAATCGCGGCACATGCGATCTTCGTCATCGCGATAGGAACGCCGCGGCCGGAAGCGCCCGCGATGGCCGCTCTCGGGATTGTCCCAATAGGCCTCACGGCCGGTTCTGAAGGAGCGATCGGCAGCGTAATAAGCGCGCTCACGGTCATTGTCGTCGAGGTTGCGGCCAACCGCGCCCCCGACCACGGCGCCTAAGGCGGCACCCAGGATGGTCGCCGCGGCCCGGCCATTGCCATGGCCAATCGTATTGCCGAGAAGCCCACCAGCGACACCGCCGATGACTGCACCGCCGGTCTCCTTGGGCCCCGAATCAGCGCAACTTGCAAGCAAGAGACCAGCAGCGGCAACAAGAACAACAGACTTGGATTGCATCAGACTTCCCCAGCATTCTAAAAACATCGAACGCCCATCCCGCGAGGCGCGCATGTCTGCTTAGGATTTAGCAATGGCGGCAAAACGGATGAAATATGGTAAGAACATGGCTAAGTTAACCAAATGTCACTGAGCGATCTCCCCACTTTGATGGCGGCCCAAGGCTTCACCGAGCGCAGCGAACCGATTTCGCTGTTCGAGGAATGGCTGGCCGATGCCGGAAAGACGGAACCCAATGACGCCAATGCCATGAGCCTGGCAACGGTCGATGAGGAAGGCCTTCCCAATGTCCGCATGGTTCTTTTGAAGGCGGTCGATGGCCGCGGCTTCGTCTTTTACACGAATTACGAAAGCCAGAAAGGCCATGAGTTGCTTTCCGCGAAAAAAGCCGCTTTGTGCTTCCATTGGAAGTCGCTGCGCCGCCAGGTCAGGATACGAGGACCAATTGAAACGGTGAGCGACGCCGAGGCCGACGCCTATTTCGCCTCGCGTCCCCGCGACAGCCGCATCGGCGCCTGGGCATCGCAGCAGTCGCGTCCGTTGAAGGGGCGCTTCGAGCTCGAAACCGCGGTCGCCCTATATGGGGCGCGCTATGCCATCGGCGAGGTGCCGCGCCCACCCTACTGGTCGGGTTTCCGTCTGCGACCGATCTCCATCGAATTTTGGCATGACCGGCCTTTCCGCCTGCATGACCGCGTCATCTTCCGGCGCGAGACGCCGGATGGCAGCTGGAGCAAAACCCGTTTATACCCGTGAGCATGAGCATCGCGCGAAAAAGTGGATGCCGGCTTTTCGCGACAGCAACGCAAATGAAATGAGAGCATGACGACTTCCCCTGACAGTGAACGCAAGACCCTGATCCTGACGGGCGCATCGCGCGGCATCGGCCATGCGACGGCCAAACGTTTTTCGACCGCCGGCTGGCGGGCGATCACGGTTTCGCGCCATCCCTTCCCGGAAAACTGCCCGTGGGATGCGGGACCAGAAGATCACATCCAGGTCGATCTCGCCAATCCGCAGGAAGTGACCGACGCGATCGGCCAGATGAAGGAACGCCTGAAGGCGCAAGGCTCGCGTCTGCATGCCCTCGTCAACAATGCCGCCATCTCGCCCAAGAAATCTGGCGGCGCCAGGCTCAATTCCCTCGAGACAGAGGAAGACGACTGGAAGACCGTCTTCCAGGTCAATTTCTATGCGCCGATCATGCTCGCCCGCGGCCTCCTCGACGAACTGGCCGCGGCCAAGGGCGCCGTCGTCAATGTCACCTCGATCGCGGGCTCGCGCGTGCATCCTTTCGCCGGTGCGGCCTATGCAACGTCGAAGGCGGCCCTTGCCGCTTTGACCCGCGAGATGGCCGGCGATTTCGGTGCCTTCGGCGTGCGCGTCAATGCGATCTCGCCAGGCGAGATCGAAACCTCGATCCTATCGCCCGGTACAGAGAAAATCGTCGCCCAGATTCCCTTGCATCGTTTGGGCCAGCCCGAGGAAGTGGCA
>VAZZ01000484.1 GCA_005884715.1 Alphaproteobacteria bacterium
AACATGCCTCCCGTGAGCCAGGCGCGCTTGTCATTCCGATGAGCGGCAATTATCAAGCCACATCCGCTTGACTGGAGACTCATCGATGCCTGAATTGTCCAGCCTCATCACTTTCGGCTTCATTGCGCTCGGTATGGTGCTCACGCCCGGGCCGAACATGATCTATCTCATCTCGCGCTCGATCTCCCAGGGGCGTAAGGCCGGGCTGATCTCACTTGGCGGGGTGGCGCTCGGCTTCGTCTTCTATATGGTATGCGCGGCCTTCGGCATTACCGCTCTCTTGCTGGCGGTGCCTTACGCCTATGACGCGCTGCGCTTCGGCGGCGCGCTCTATCTGCTTTATCTCGCCTGGCAGGCGGTCAGGCCCGGTGGGCGCTCGCCGTTCCATGTCAAGGCGCTGCCCAAGGACAGTCCACGAAAATTGTTCACCATGGGCTTGGTCACCAATCTGCTGAATCCCAAGATCGCGGTCATGTATCTGTCCATCCTGCCGCAATTCATCAGCCCGGAACAGGGCAGCGTGCTCACCCAATCCCTTGCACTCGGCTTCACACAGATCATCATCAGTATCAGCGTCAATTCGGTGATCGCCACCATGGCGGGATCGATCGCGGTGTTCCTCGCCGGCCGCCCGCTCTGGCTGATGATCCAGCGCTGGCTCATGGGAATGGTTCTCGCGGGGCTCGCTGTGCGCATGGCGACGGAAGCGCGGCGGTGACTCTCGCTGCCGCCACTTCATCTGAGTCCGCCGATGTTATCCGTATCGCCGCGGCCGTCATCTTCAATGACGCCGGACATGTGCTTCTGGTGCGCAAGCGCGGCACGCAATTCTTCATGCGGCCCGGCGGCAAGATCGAACCGGACGAAACCCCGCTTGCAGCCCTGGCGCGCGAATTGCGGGAAGAACTTCGTCTCGAGATAGACCGTGATGCTTCCCTGTATCTCGGAAAATTCAGCGCCGAAGCGGCGAATGAGAATGGCCTGATGGTGGAGGCCGATGCTTTCGAGACTCCACTTCGTGGCCCTGTCGCCGCGGCGGCCGAGATCGAGGACATCATTTGGGTCGATCCCTTTGGCCCGCTTGGTCTGCCGCTGGCTCCCTTGAGCCGCGACCATATCATGCCGGCCGCTCGCAGCCGGCGTGACACAGCGAACGGGACGCAGCGATGAAGACAATCCTGATCACTGGCGGAAGCCGCGGCATAGGCCGGGAAACGGCGCTTCTATGCGCCAAAAGAGGATGGTCGGTCGGCATCAACTATGTCGGAAATCAAAAGGCCGCCGAAGAAACGGCGGAGATGGTCCGCGCTGCCGGCGGGCGGGCGATCACCGTGAAAGGCGATGTGGCGGCGGAAGCCGACGTCTTCGCCATGTTCGAGAGGACGGAGCGTGAGTTCGGCTGGATCTCGGGTGTCGTCATCAATGCCGGCATCGTGGCGCCAGGCCTGCCTCTGGCGGAAATGAGCCTCGAACGGCTGAGACGGGTCTTCGAAGTCAATGTGCTTGGCGCCTATCTCTGTGCGGGCGAAAGTGCGCGCCGTTTGGCGCGCGATCGCGGCGGCAAAGGCGGGTCGGTGGTGCTGCTTTCCTCGGCAGCGGCGCGATTGGGCGCGCCCTTCGAATATGTGGATTACGCCGGATCGAAAGGAGCCCCCGACACACTGACGATCGGGCTCGCCAAGGAGCTCGCTCCGCAAGGCGTGCGTGTCAATGCGGTCAGGCCCGGCCTGATCGAGACGGATATCCATGCGAGCGGCGGACAACCCGACCGAGCGCAACGGATTGGCGCCACAACGCCCATGGGACGCCCCGGCCATGCGAGCGAAGTCGCCGAAGCCATCATCTGGCTGCTGAGTGATGCCGCTTCCTATACGACGGGCGCCCTTCTCGATGTGGCGGGCGGGCGCTGAAGGGCCTGATTCTCAGGCCGTTAGCCGATCGAGACCTTGCGGTGACGACGGTCTTGCAGCGGCTGATAGGCAAGTCTCGCGTGATATTCGTCTTATCGGAGAGATGAAGGATGGTCACGCGGCCATCCTTTGGCAGATCAACCAGGCGCAAAGGCTGGGGCTCGGGAATCGGCAGGGGCCGCGGCTGCGCCTCGCGCAAGGATGGCTTGAGCGCCGTCGCCCCGCTGGTGGGCAGATGAATTGAAGGGGTGACGCGGCCGGGGCGGCTTGGCTCCCTGGCGCGGCGCGGGCGCGGCACGGAGCTTCGAGGCTGTGGGGCGCGTCCGGAGAGATTGAGGCGGTGAACCTTGCCGATCACGGCATTGCGGGTCACCCCATTGCCGAGGCGCCCAGCAATCTGGCTGGCGCTTAGCCCTTCGGTCCATAACCGCTTCAGCAGCTCCACCCGCTCATCCGTCCAGGACATCTTATCGCCTCCGTGGCTCGCCCCAATTTCGCTATTCACGTTTCGAATCCCTCACCTTTCGCCGGACCCGCATGACCGGCGCACTTTGCCCAAAACTGACCAGATAAACGCTACATCTCGTAGCTTGACGGCCTAACCATACTATATACCGTGGTTCGCTATCAAGAATCCGGCGCCGACTTTAAGAGGTTTTCCCCAACTTCCGGAGGCTCCCCTAAAAAGGCCGTGTGGTTAACCAAAAGCTAACAGGCTCACGAATCCGGGGTCCATGCGGCGGTTTGACTCAGGCTTGGAGCTATCCAAGCCTTTTACCAGGTCAGCATGATTGACCCACAGAGAGGGAACACATATAAGCAGGCAAGGATTGCTACGCCGCCACAGAGCCTCGTGGCGGCATTTTCATTTGGGCTCAAGCGATGATCACGCCAGTTCTTCCGAGCTACAAGCGCGCACCCTTAGCCTTCGATGACGGCAAGGGCATGCGACTCTATACGGGGGATGGCACGGAGTATCTCGATTTCGGCGCCGGCGTCGCCGTGTCGAGTCTCGGGCACGCGCATCCACATCTGGTCAAGGCGTTGACCGAGCAGGCCCAGAAGGTCTGGCACACGGCCAATCTCTATGTGATCCCGGGCCAGGAAAGACTCGCCAGGCGCCTCACGGAGGCGACTTTCGCCGACACGGTCTTCTTCACCAATTCGGGGGCGGAAGCGCTCGAATGCTCGATCAAGATGGCGCGCAAATATCATGCGGCCAAGGGGCATCCCGAACGTTACCGCATTATCACTTTCGAGGGCGCCTTCCATGGCCGCACGCTCGCCACGATCGCGGCCGGCGGACAGGCCAAATATCTCGAAGGCTTCGGGCCGAAGGTCGACGGTTTCGACCAGGTTCCCTTCGGCGATGAGAAGGCACTGCTTGGCGCCATCACCGAGGCCACGGCCGGCATCCTCATCGAGCCCATCCAGGGTGAAGGCGGGGTGAGGCCGGTTCCGCCCAGGATGCTCAAGCGCCTGCGTCAGATCTGCGACGAGCACGGACTCCTTCTGATCCTCGATGAGGTGCAGACCGGTGTCGGACGAACCGGCAAGCTCTTCGCCCATGAATGGGCGGATATCCGGCCTGATATCATGGCGATCGCCAAGGGCATTGGCGGTGGCTTCCCCGTCGGTGCCTGCCTTGCCACCGCAGATGCGGCACAGGGCATGACCGCCGGCACGCATGGCTCGACCTTCGGCGGCAATCCACTCGCCATGGCGGTCGCCAATGCCGTCCTCGACATCGTCCTCGCCGACGGATTCCTCGACCGGGTGCGCCGGCTAGCCCTCAATTTCAAGCAGAAGCTCGCGGGCCTCAAGGACAGCCATCCCGACATCATCGAAGACGTGCGCGGCGATGGGCTGTTGATTGGCATCAAGACCAAGGTGCCGAATACCGACTTCGTAGCGGCGGCCATCGAACAGCGGCTGTTGAGTGTCGCCGCCGGGGACAATGTCGTGCGCCTCATGCCACCCCTCATCGTCTGCGAAGACGATCTCGCCGATGCGCTGGCGCGACTCGACCGTGCCTGCCAGTCGTTCAAATCCAAGCGCGCTTGAGTTTTCGTGCCATGGCCGGCGGCGTTCGTCATTTCCTCGATATTTCCGATTTCAGCGCCCCTGAATTGCGCAAGATCCTCGAACGCTCGCAAGATATGAAGGCCGCACGCAAGGGCTGGCCCAAAGGCAAGATCGAACAGGATGCGCCGCTCAAGGGCCGCGTGCTGGCGATGATCTTCCAGCAGCCTTCGACCCGCACCCGCGTCTCCTTCGAAGTCGCGATGCGCCAGCTCGGCGGCGAGGTGCTGGTCATCTCAGCCGATGATATGCAACTCGGCCGCGGCGAGACGGTCGCCGATACTGCACGCGTGCTGTCGCGCTATGTCGATGCAATCATGATCCGCGCCAAGCGGCATGATCAC
>VAZZ01000485.1 GCA_005884715.1 Alphaproteobacteria bacterium
ATCCTCCAGCGCCTTCTTGAGCACCAGCGCCAGGAAGCTTGCGAACACGTGACCGCGAATGGTCTCGTCGAGCTTGTGGAAGATCGGACGGGTTTGAAGCAGGTGCTTGGCAGTTCGGAAGGTCTGCTCGACGGTCCACAGCTGCTTGTAGCACAGCATGGCTTCGAGCGGATTGAGGTCGGTGTTGGTGCGCAGCACGAAGATGCCGTCGAAGCGCTTGTCCTCTTCGACCTTTGCCGGGTCGATGGCGAAGTGATCGGCGCTGATTGTCTTGAGGAAGCGGCGGTAGCCGGTGTTGCCGACGAGCGCCTTGCCGCCTTTGGCGAGCTGGCGCTTGAGCGCGGCGAGGATTGCGGCACGGTCGGCTTCATCCTTCTCCGCTTCCTGATGGTTGCGGCAGACGATATAGCGCCGCCCGGCTAGCACCACCGCCTTGGCCTCGTAGTCGACTTGCCTGCCGCGCTTGTCGATCACCAGCGGCACCAAGGGTTGGGTATCATCGAGCACGAGCTTGCGCACCAGCCGGTCGCTTCTCTCGCGCACCCCCAGGATATAGAGCAACCGGCGGGCCTCGAGCTCGGCCAGCGTCTCGGCACTGATCAACCCGCGGTCGGCAACCACGCACACCCGCGCGATGGCGAAGCGCCGGCTAAGCCGGTCGACGACCGGGATCAGGGTGGTGACGTCGGCGGTGTTGCCAGGCCACATCTCCGAGCACACCGGCCGGCCATCGCCGTCGATCACCACCGCCAGGATCATCTGGCGAAGATCGGGCCGGTGATCCTTGCTGTAGCCGTGACGGCCCAACGTCTGCCCGCCCGCACCTTCGAAGTAGAGACTGGTGGTGTCCATGAACACCAGGTCGAGGCGGGTGAACAGATCGCGGCGATGCGCGAACAATCGCTCCTCCACCACATCCTTGCGGCAACGCGGCGCGAATGGCGTGCGGCCGTCCTGATCCTTCGCCGCCAGCTCTTCGCCCAGCCACGCCATGGCGCGATAGAGGTGATGCAGGTCGAGCCCGTCGATGCCGGCGATCCGATAATCCTCGCGCCAACGATCCGCCGCGCGATCGGAGCCGCTAACGAACAACCGGTGCAGCACGGTGAGGAACACCGCCCGTTCCAGCGCAAAGCCGTGCTTGCGCGTGGCGGCGAGCTCTTCGATCACCGCAAGGCAGCCGGTCTCCTCCCACAGCCGCTCGAACACCAGCGCCGGTCCGATGCGCCGGCTGGCGATCTTTGTCGCGCTGTCGTCGGCGACGGCCGACAGCACCATCGCCTTGGACGCGAACCGCGCGCCTGATCGCAACAGCCGCTCGAGCTGGCCGCTGGCCTGCAGTTCCTCGTAACGTCCAAGCGTGGCGATCACCTGCTGGCGGACCTGGTCGCCTTCCCGCCGGCTTTCGACGATCTGCAGATAGGCGCGCCCGGCTGAGGTCTTCTTGCGGAAGTACATCGGCGACTCCGTGGTGAGCACAGAATCGCCGGGGAGTCACTTCCGATCAAGAAAAATCTCGCATCTGCGTGGCACTACATTTTCAACACGGACGAAATCCACACCAGCAATATCAATGGCTTACACCGAAACATCAGCATGAACTGTTGAAGATGGGCAATAGGTCGAGACACTTTCAAAAAAGCCGCGCCAGTTGTGCGTGCGGATTTGCGATTCAAACAGCGCGTCCCAGAGAGCAGCAACACTAGCGACGCCCCGGCGTGCGCACAGCTCCGCCACATAAGCGTTGTGATCGAAGCGCCACTCAGCGAGCAAGGGAGCAGGCGCCGACTTCCTGTCTTGCCGATGCCGGCGCATCGCGGAATGCCGGGCCGGAAGGTCAATGAAGGCGAGCCGGGCGTGGTTGTCCCGCGCCCAAGCAAGAGCCACAAACTCTGGCGAATGAGCGCAGAAGGGATAGGTGGCGATATGATCGTCTTCACCGCTTGCCAAGGAGGAAGGCAGCGAAACAATGGCGACGGGCGGCCGAGTCGCGGGATCGACAAGAGTGTCGATTAGGAATGCGAAATCCACAGGCGCCTCGATGAGGACCTGCCGCGGCCGCAGTTCATCGAAGGCGCAGACAAGAGCCGCCGAGCAGGCCGGACTATGGTGGCGAATGGGGAATAGAACAGGTCGCTGCGCGTTGTCGCCAACCGGGCACATCAAGAGATGCTCTTCTGCGCCTTGAACGCCGCCAGCATTTCTTTCCAGGCCTTGCTCTTTCGCGAGCGCTCCTTGACAACGTGATCGACGTAAGCGCCGAGCTTACGCACATCCTCTGCGTTGTCCTTGAGAACAACGCCGGTCAGCTGTCTCGCGACATGGCTCCCGGCTATCTGCCCCACGCCGAAGTAGATCGCGTCCATCGCGGCGGCGTGCGCGACATTCACGGCTTCGGCGGTTGACATGACGGCGTCGGGGCGCGGCACCGGGGCGCCATCCCGGGTCTTGCCCGAACGCAGATCCTGAAAGGTTGTGACCAGCAGATCAAGGACTTCTTCCGACATGTCCGCTTTCACCTCGGCGCGAGCGAGTCGTTGTTCCAATTGGCTGCTGATCAGCTCCCGTTCGAGCCGCGGATCCATGATGGGCATGACGGTCTCGAAATTGAACCGGCGCTTGAGTGCGCTCGACATTTCGTGAACGCCGCGATCCCTGAGATTGGCCGTGGCGATCACGTTGAATCCGGGTGCTGCAAACGTTGCGCGGTCTTCCCCGAGTTCAGGAATCGCGATCACTTTCTCGGACAGAATAGAAATCAGCGTGTCTTGAATCTCCGGTGGGCAGCGCGTGATCTCCTCGATGCGGACAATGCGCCCGGAGCGCATGCCCTCAAAGACCGGGGAAGGAATCAGTGCCCGCTCACTCGGACCATCGGCAATCAGGAGCGCATAGTTCCAGCCATAGCGGATATGATCTTCGGTGGTTCCCGCCGATCCCTGCACCGTGAGATTCGATCGGCCGGAAATGGCGGCGGCGAGCAATTCGGACAACATTGATTTCGCCGTTCCAGGCTCGCCGACAAGCATTAGTCCCTGATCACCCAACAAATCGACGATTGCGCGTTCGACGAGGATGTCGTCGCCGTAGAACTTGCGATCAATGTCCAATTGTGTATCGCCGAGGAGAAATGACCGAACGG
>VAZZ01000483.1:0-5437 GCA_005884715.1 Alphaproteobacteria bacterium
TGACCCCGTCCATGCAAGGGAAAAATATATTACACGACTTCTTCTTTACCGACGGCAAGGCCGTTCAGATTGTTCTGAACTGCAGCTGAATGTATTGATGCCGTCGCCGCCACAAGGTTTTGCGTTGGCCCAATTGGCAACCGCTTCGCAAGCCACCACCGCTGGCGCCCTGCCAATGCTCGATAAATTGTTCGGCCGTCCCAATCATCAGCGAGACGCTATGCCAAACGCGCCTTAACGAGGAGCGGATTTTGCAACCGCTGCGGCTTCATTGCCTGTGGCCGCCGCCATACCGGGTCTCTGCGGCACGACCGGGCGCACGATTCTCCGTCTGCTTGGGCGGCGTGACCGGACTGACAGGCCGATCTTCCGCTCCTCGCCGATCCGGCCGAGGGCCGCCTTGATGTCCGCGATCAGCCGGAGCTTCGTTGCGTTCTGGACACCGGCCGGGACCGCGATCGTCATCAGCAGTTGCGTGGTCCTTGCCGGACGCGCCGGGGCGAACAGCGCCTTGATCTCCGCCCGGGTCTTGTCACGCAAGTCCGTCGCGATTGCCCTGATCATCTCGTGACCGGGCCGCTGCGCCAGGGCGTAGAGGGAACTGACGGACGGCGGCAGGTTGTCCGCCTGCAGTCGAAACAGCGCGGCATGCCGCCCTATGGCTTCCAGTTTCGACATCATCGGCTGCGACAGCCGTGCCCGCGCCTGCAGCGTTCGCCGCGCTTCCGGCCCGTAGGAGCTGAGATCGCGAACGGCATGGAAGACATTCTCCGCGCTGAGCAGGATGCCGGCGAGTGTCGAGCCCGAGCAATCGGAAATCATTGCCGCCCATTTGTTGATCCGCCGGTCAAGCGGATCGATTCCAGAGACACTGTCGCTCATCTGATGATTCCTTTATTGAAAATGCCGAATGATGTTTTCGGGTGATCGGGCAATGGGATAACCCGATTATTCACCGGTGAATAATGGGGTCCGGAAGCCAATCGAAGTCGCTCGTCAGCGGTCCGCACCGGGTGCACGGCGCCCGATCCTGCTATTTCCCAAATCCCATGCTTTGGCCTACAATGTCAAAGCACAACAATGCGCTTCGGTGCGCTCTTGCCGAATGGGTTCCTCCGTCGTTCGTAGCTTACAAACAAGTAAACTCACGGAAAGGCGGCGCGAAAATGCATCGGCGCACAAAGGCGATACCGATCATTTACAAACGAGGAATGAGATGGTCATGAACCGCCGCCATTTGATTTCATCTATCGCGATAGCAGCTGCAATAGCCTCCCCTTTCACAGCACCGATTATCAGCGCTGAGACCGCGGTGACACCGGAGGTCTCCCCGCCAGGCGACATTCCGGATAATCAGGCCTTCATTGTTTTCAGCTCGCCGGCCGGGTTCTCCGTCAAAGTCCCCGAAGGCTGGGCACGCAAGGACAGTCCCAACGAGACGGTGTTCAGCGACAAGTACAATCGCATCGCCTTGACGACGAGTTCCCTGTCCCATCCGCTCGACCTTGCTTATGCAAAATCCACACTGGCACCGGAGATCCAGAAATCCGGCCGCGCTGTCAAGATTGTGAAAGTGTCGGAGGCGAACCTCAAGTCCGGCAAGGCGATCAAGATCTCATTTGACGCCAATTCGGAAACCAATGAGGTCACCAACAAGCAGATTCGGCAGGAGAATGAGAGCTTCTTCTATGCGAAGGACGGCAAGCTCGTAACGCTCAGCCTGACCGCGCCGAAGGGGGCAGACAACGCCGATCAATGGAAGATGATCTCCTCCAGCTTCCGGTGGAAGTAGGATGTCGCTGCTCGTTGCCCAGGAGCTTTACCGCTTCTTTCACGTCGGCGATGAAGAGGTGAAGGCGCTGCATGGCGTCAGCCTAGCGGTTGAGGCCGGCGAGATGATCGCGCTGGTCGGGCCCTCGGGGAGCGGAAAAACGACGCTGTTGATGTGTCTGGCGGGGCTGGATGAACCTGACGGCGGAACCGTGAGGCTCCTGGACGCCGTCATGACCCGCCGACCCGAAATCGAAAAGACGAGACTGCGCTCGAAGCATCTCGGCGTCATGCGGCAAAAAGACAATCTCTTTTCGCACCTGACGGTCATTGAGAACGTGTCCCTTGCTCAGTCCCTTTCGGGCCGTGCCGTTGCGGGCGGCATGCTCAGTGTGCTGGGTCGCATCGGAATGATAAATCGCGCATCTTTCTTGCCGGCGCAATTGTCCGGCGGCGAGCGAGCGCGCGCCAGCCTGGCTGTCGCCATGGCCAGCGCACCCCGGATCCTGCTGCTTGACGAGCCGACGGGAGAGGTCGACCTGAACACCGAGGAAGCGATACTCGCCATACTGACCGAGTTCCGCAAGCATGGCGGAGCCGTTGTGGTTGCCACACACAACCTCGCCGTTGCCCGTATAGCGACCGTGACCCTGACGATGAAGGATGGCAAATTTCTCAATGACTGACGTCCTTGTCGAAATACGCTCCTTGTCCCGCCGGTTTCATCTGCGTGACGGTGACGTGGTTGCTCTCGACGATCTGACTTGCGACATACCGGCGGGTGGCCGGATCGCCATCATGGGGCCGTCGGGCAGCGGCAAGTCGACGCTTTTGGCGATTATCGCGCAGCTTGATGAACCCACATCCGGGAGCATCAAATGGCCCGGTCTCGGCAAAGCGACGCATTTGCGGCCGCGCCATATCGGGCTCGCATTTCAAACGCCCTGTCTCATTCCAGCCCTTACAGCCGTCGAGAATGTCGAAGTGCCGCTTTTGATTCTCAACGGCATTGGCGATCCACGCGGTCCCGCGATCGCCGCCCTCGACCGACTGGACCTCGGCCATGTCGCCGACCGGCTGCCGGAGGAACTCTCAGGCGGGCAGGCGCAACGTGTCGCCATCGCCCGCGCCATGGTGACCGAGCCGAGCCTGCTTCTCGCCGACGAGCCAACCGGCCAGCTTGATCAAACGACCGGTCAATCCCTGGTCCGCGCGCTGATCGAACATGCGGAAAAGACAAACACGGCGTTGATCATTGCCACGCATGATGCCTCCATTGCCCGTCAGATGCATAGAGTCTGGCATATGAATTTCGGAAAGTTGGAGCTCGGTCAATCCTTGCGAGCTGTGTCATGATAATGACCTGGACTGAAGGGCTTTTGCGAGCGCGCGGCCGGGCACTTGTTGCCGCTTCCGCGGGCGTCGCCATCGCCGTAGCATTGTTGACGCTCCTCGGACTCTTCGTGTCCAATAGCGCCTCGACCATGACGGCACGCGCGGTCTCAATGGTGGCGCCGGACTGGCAGGTGCAGCTGGTAGGCACAACGGATGCCGGACCCGCCATTGCGGCGATGACCGAGACTAACGCGAGCGTGAAACTTCAGACCGTCGACTATGCCGACGTCAAGAGTCTGACCGCCAACACAGGGGGGACGACGCAAACAACCGGCACCGGCGTCGCAATTGGGCTCGATCCCGGCTACCGCTTCCTGTTCCCGCGGCAATCTCGACTGCTTGCCGGTTCCTTCGATGGGCCACTGCTTGCCCAGCAGACGGCCGCAAATCTCCATGCCGCGCCGGGCGACCAGGTGACGATCGAACGGTTGGGCAACCCGCCGGTGAGCGTCACCATTGCCGGCATCGTCGAGATGCCAAGCGCCGATCAGTTTTTCCAGATCATTGGAACGGTGACGCAGAGCGCTCCTATTGCGCCGCCTGATAACGTCATTTTGCTGGGCAGCGCCCAGTGGCGCGAGCTTTTTGAAACGCAGCTCGTCACGATGCCGCAGACGGCGCGCCGGCAAGTGCATGCGAGCCTGGACCATGCAACGCTTCCCGGCGATCCGGTGGCGGCTTATGTCGAAGCGACCGGGATGGCGAACAATCTCTCCTCCAAGCTCGTTGGCGAGGGCCTGATTGCCAATAATCTGGCGGCTCGGCTCGACGGTGTCCGCCTGGATGCGCTCTTCGCCAAAGTGCTGTTCATGTTTCTCGGCATCCCAGGTGCCGTAGTTGCCACAATGCTCACGATACTCATCGTATTGTCCGGCGCCGATCGCCGGCGCGCCGAGATTGCTATGCTTCAGGTGCGTGGCGCAACGGCGCTGCGCTCGATGATGCTCGCAGGTCTGGAGGCGCTCGTGGTCGGCCTGGCCGGCGCCGCCGCCGGACTTGCAATAGCGTGGCTCATCGCCGTGTTGCTCCTGGCACTTCCGGCTGGGCTCGCGTCTTGGGCATGGTACGCATCAGCCGCGGCAGTGGGCATCGTTGCGGCGCTCCTAATCTTCCTCGTTCCGGCCGCGGCCGCTCTGAGGCGGACGGCGATGCAAAACCTCGCACCCGCCGGCAAGCACGATGCGGTTGTGCCGGCATGGAAGCGCCTGTGGCTTGACATGGTGCTCCTCGCCGTCGCCCTGATCGTATTTTGGCAATCTTCCGTGACAGGCTATCAGGTTGTGACCGCGCCCGAAGGCGTGGCCACCGCCACGGTCGACTACAAAGCCTATGTTGCCCCTGGTCTTCTGTGGATCGGCCTCGCGCTCCTGCTTATGAGGTTGTGGACAGCGTTCATGGCGAATGGAAAGGGCATTCTGCGGACGGTTCTCACGCCGGTAGCAAAGAATTTTTCCGGCATTGTTACCGCTGCGATGAGCCGTGAACGACTGAGGATTGCCAGGGGAGTGGTTCTGGTTGCTCTCGCCTTTTCCTTCGCCGCCTCGACCGCCATCTTCAATACGACCTTCGAGCGGCAAGCCGGCGTCGATGCGGCATTGACCAACGGCGCCGATATTGCGGTCACGGGCACGACCCTCAATCCAGCCTCTGCCGAGCTTGCCAGAATATCCGTTGCGCCGGGCATCGCACGGGCCGAACCCATGCAGCATCGTTTCGCCTATGTGGGCACGGATCTGCAAGACCTCTATGGCATAGACCCGGACACGATCGGCAAGGTGACAGCGATTTCCAACGCTTATTTTACCAGCAATGATGCCAAGGCCACCCTGGCGAAACTCAAGTCGACACCGAACGGGGTTCTGGTTTCCGACGAAACGGTCACCGATTTTCAGCTGAAGCCCGGCGACACGATCAATCTGCGCCTGCAAAGTGGCAAGGACAGAGCCAATCATGCCGTGCCGTTCACCTTCATAGGCGTTGTGCGCGAATTCCCGACGGCGCCCACGGACTCCTTCCTCGTTGCCAACGCCGCCTATGTTGCACAGGCAACCGGCATTTCGTCGGCGGAAACACTTCTGGTGAAGGCAGCGGGAGAGCCTGCTGCGGTTGCAGAGGGCATACGCGCTGCACTTGGCAAAGGCAGCCCCCTCAAGGTCACCGACATTGGAGAGGCAGCTCATCGCATCGGCTCCTCGCTCGTCGCCGTCGATCTTCATGGCTTGACGGCGCTTGAACTTGCCTTTGCCCTGCCGATCATCGCCGGCGCGGTTGG
>VAZZ01000483.1:5448-9348 GCA_005884715.1 Alphaproteobacteria bacterium
GGGCGCCAAATCGCGCCACCTCGGCGCCTTCTTGTGGAGCGAGGCCCTGGTGGTCTATGCGGTCGGCACGACCACAGGCCTGGCCATCGGCAGCGGCCTTGCCTTCGTGCTTGTGAAAATGATGACCCATGTCTTCGATCCGCCACCCGAAGCGCTGGCGGTCCCGTGGTCCTATCTGGGTCTTCTCGTGGCGGTCGGCTTGCTCGCTGTGTGTTCGAGCGTTCTTCTGCAACTTCGCAAACGCTCTGAACCGTTGTCGCTCGCCATGCGCAAGTTCTGAAAGACGGCATCTCTTGGCGCTGCGCTATCGCCAACCGGCGGACAGGGGGGTCGGAAACAGGCAAAAAATACCGGCGGCCATACCGATTGGCCTCCGGAGATGATCAAACCGGAAGTGGCTCAGTCCTGGGTTTCATTTTCAGTTTCGTTGCGGTCCCCGTTATTTCCTTTCTTCTCGTTGCCGTTCCCCGCTGGAACGCGTTCTTCATCTTTCGGTAAGGATTAGGTGCGAGTCTCGTGAGTCTAGCACGGAGCGTCGTTTTGATGCTCCGGGGCCCGCCTGACCGACAGTTGGCGCAAGACCTCCGGCCAAACGGCGTCTCGGAACACGAGATGGAGGTTTGCATGTTGCCGAGACATATCCGGCGCATCCGGCGCACCGCGATCATCGCCGCCGCCGGTTTCATCCTCATCACGCCCGCAGTCGCGCGAGCGCAATTCGCCATGTGCGGCGATCGGGCGCAGATCATCGATCAGCTGAAGACGAAATACAACGAAACCCGCCAGGCGGTCGGACTCATTTCCAATAATGGTGCCGCCGAACTCTATGTGTCGGAGAAAGGCACCTGGACGATGCTGATCACGCTCGAAAACGGCAAGAGCTGCATCATTGCGGCCGGCCATTCGTGGGATTCAGCGCCGACACTGGCGCAAGGAACCGGCATCTGATCAGGCATCAGGCCGGGTGGCTATTCACCGGGGCAGCCTGAAGCGCTTCCCGGAAGGAGACAAGAGCTGCATCATCGCGGCCGGCCGTTCGTTGGATTCAGCGTCTACACTGGCGAAAGGCATCTGATCTTGCGTCACTGAAGTCATTAAAGGCGAATATGACCTAATGACTTCAGGCGGCGCGAGCCATGGGAGCCTGTGTCTTCGAACAAATGCTGTCCATGGAAGTGTCTTTTTGAAGATCTTCCATCGAAATGCTGCAGCGTTGGCGTGCGAGACTTATGAGTTTGGTCTGTGCCGCTTCGTTGAGGTCGATTTCGAGATTTCCATCGCAATCAATCAAAGCGCTGCTTGGTTAAGCATATCGCGTCCTTATTTTAACTGCGGTCAGACAGGTTTCGTTCTGGGCATCGAAGCCGAAATTTCCTGATTTCTCCAGCACTTTTCCGGCAACAACCGAGCCTTCGACGCCCGAATTCAACTGGAACCGCAATAGTTTTTGCCGTCATCTGCTAACGGCATCTCGACGTCTTTAACACTGCCCCAATTCGTCATCAGATCAAAATGCGAAGGCGGCGAAGACCGCTAGCACCACAATTGCGAACGCAAGTATCCAAGGGAGCATGGGCGCTGAATCGGTAGAGTCGGAGCGCCATACCTCGCGGTTTTTCAGGATTGGGTCGTCTACCGAAGTCGGAAGGCTTGCTAGGTGTTTTTTTCTCTCAAGCACTATCTCCGGCAATACTGTCTGTTCGCGTTTAGCGACAGGCACCGCGTTCTTCGGAACCGTTTTGCCCTCAGGCAAGAGTAGAACCGGATCGCCCTCGAGATCGAAACCAGCCTCGTCCAAGCGAACTAGGACATCTGATATGTCTTCGATCGTCATGCTATCGATCGGAAGTGCTTTTCGAAGGTCTTCCATCGAAATGCTGCCGCGTTGGCGTGCGAGATTTATCAGCTCGGTCAAGGTCGCTTCATTGACGCTCATGGCCAGAATTCCAGGGCTGCAATCAAATCAAAGCCGCCGGCTTGGCTGCCGCCAATTCATATGATTTGCCCAAGCGCGAAATGGTGACAGTGCGTATCTTGCACTGTCACCTTGTAGAACGCCGCTAGTAGTCCATTCCACCCATGCCGCCCATTCCACCCCCGCCTGGCATCGCCGGTGCGCTGGCCTTGGGCCGTTCGGCAATCATAGCTTCGGTGGTGATCAGCAATGCCGCGATCGACGCCGCATCCTGAAGGGCCACACGTACGACCTTGGTCGGATCGATGATGCCGGCAGCGACCATGTCCACATAGGTTTCGTTCTGGGCATCGAAGCCGAAGTTCCCCGATTTCTCCAGCACCTTTCCGGCAACAACCGAGCCTTCGACGCCCGAATTCTCAGCGATCTGGCGAAGCGGCGCTTCGAGTGCCCTGGCAACGATCTTGATGCCGGCGGTAATGTCCGCATTGGTTGAGGTCAGGGCTTCGACGACCTTCTTTGCCCGCAGCAACGCAACGCCACCGCCCGGCACGATGCCTTCCTCGACGGCCGCGCGCGTCGCGTTGAGCGCGTCATCGACCCGGTCCTTGCGTTCCTTGACTTCGACTTCGGTCGAACCGCCGACTTTGATGACGGCGACGCCGCCGGCAAGCTTGGCGAGGCGCTCTTGCAGCTTCTCGCGGTCATAATCGGAGGTGGTGTCCTCGATCTGCGCCTTGATCTGGCCGATGCGGGACTGAATGCCCGCCTTGTTGCCGGCGCCGTCGATGATGGTCGTGTTTTCCTTGTCGATGCGCACGCGCTTCGTCCGGCCGAGCATATCGAGCGTCACATTCTCGAGCTTGATGCCGAGATCCTCGGAGATCAGCTGGCCGCCGGTGAGAGTGGCAATATCTTCCAGCATGGCCTTGCGGCGATCACCGAAGCCCGGAGCCTTAACGGCCGCGACCTTAAGCCCGCCGCGCAGTTTGTTGACCACCAGTGTAGCAAGCGCCTCGCCTTCGACATCCTCGGAGATGATGAGGAGCGGGCGGGTGGATTGCACCACCGCCTCCAGGATCGGCAGCAGGCTTTGCAGGTTAGAGAGCTTCTTTTCGTGGAGGAGAATATAGGGGTCCTCGAATTCGACGGACATCTTGTCGACATTGGTGATGAAATAGGGCGACAGATAGCCGCGATCGAACTGCATGCCCTCGACGATGTCGAGCTCGGTGTCCATGCCTTTGGCTTCTTCGACGGTAATGACACCCTCATTGCCGACCTTTTCCATCGCCTTGGCGATCATCTGACCGATCTCGGTCTCGCCATTGGCGGAGATGGTGCCGACCTGCGCGATCTCATCGGACGACTTTATCTTCTTCGATCGTTTCTTCAGGTCTTCGACGGCGGCCGTTACGGCCATTTCGACGCCGCGCTTGAGGTCCATCGGATTCATGCCGGCGGCAACGGCCTTGGCGCCTTCGCGAACGATGGCCTGGGCCAGAACAGTTGCCGTCGTGGTGCCGTCTCCGGCCATGTCGCTCGTCTTGGAGGCGACTTCACGCAGCATCTGGGCGCCCATATTCTCGAACTTGTCTTCAAGTTCGATCTCCTTGGCGACGGTGACACCGTCCTTGGTGGTGCGCGGCGCGCCATATGATTTGTCGATCACCACATTGCGGCCTTTAGGGCCAAGGGTGATCTTGACGGCATTGGCGAGTATGTCGACACCGCGCAGCATACGATCGCGGGCATCGGTGGAAAATCTGACGTCTTTGGCGGCCATGGTGGTTTCCTCGTTGAATGAAATTATGGATCAGGCGGCTTTGGCGAGGGCTGGCGTGACGATCACGCCCATGATGTCGCTTTCCTGCATGATCAGGAGTTCCTCGCCGTCGATCTTGACTTCGGTCCCCGACCATTTGCCGAACAGGATGGTCTCGCCGGCCTTCACGTCGATCGGAACAAGTTTGCCTGCTTCATCC
>VAZZ01000486.1 GCA_005884715.1 Alphaproteobacteria bacterium
CCGCCGGCAGCTTGTTCGCGGGTGGGCTCACCCAGCCATTCTTTTTGAGAAGCCTTACGGCCGCTTCATCGACGCACTGTTCCCAGACCGAGAAGAGGCGGACATGGCCCCAGTCGCGCAGATTGGGCGCGATCTGCGCTGCCGCTTCGAACACGCGGACGGGCTCGCCACGCAAGATCAGATGAGAGGCGGCGGCAAGGCCGATGGGACCAGCGCCAATGATCGCGATGGGAAGGTTCTCGCTCATCTTCTATCTCCAAGTTTCTAGAATCATAGAATTATGGAATAAAAAAATAGTCACGCGGCAGCCTGCATCACCGGATAATTGGCGCGGCAGATAAGGGTGGTCGCCTGCCGCTCCTGGGTGACGAGATCGACCTGGATCAGCTTCTGAAGATGATGCGAAAGGGTTGAGGCCGCAGCACCCAGTCGGGACTGAAGCTGGCCGACCGGCAGGCCGCTTTCGCCTACCCGCACGAGGGTTCGATAGATGGTGAGGCGGGTAGGATTGCCCAAGGCCTCCAATTGACCGGCGGCATTGACGAGTTTCATGCGGGCCAAGAATAAAGGCGAAGGTAACCTCAGTCAATCTCTATTTCTAGAAATATCGAAATAAGTGCTTTTACTCGTTCTGGCTATTTACTTGTGCAACACGGTGCGTGCCCACCGCCCTGACGCGCAGCCTGCATGGGGGGACAAGGGACATCTCCATAGGAGCAGAATACGCAGCAGTCGCCAGGCTTTGGCTTGAGCAGCTTTTTGCATCCTTCGCAGTCATAGAAATACTGGCAGGCGTCCGTCGGCATCGTCTCGGTTTTTTGATGCCCACATACTGGACAGGCGATCGTCGATGAGAGGCTGGTCACTG
>VAZZ01000487.1 GCA_005884715.1 Alphaproteobacteria bacterium
CATGATGGCAAGCGCCATGATCATCGCCGCGGCCATATGCAAGACCGGGATATGGGAGAAATCGGCAGCCGCGATTTCCTTGAAGATGATCGCCGGAAACAGGACGAAATAGCAGATGTGATCGACGCCCGCCCAATGCGTTTCGTTGACGAGGGCGCTGCGCCGGAGCATGGCGCCGATGATGATGACGATGAAGACGGGAAGAAGGGCGATGAAGGTGGCGGTAATCCGGATGTCTGGCTGAGTGAGTCAAGGGCAGCCTGCAGGATGTAGGCAGCAGCGAGTTTGTCGACGATTTCCGCCCGCCGGGCACGGCTCGTATCGGCACCGATCAGCATGCGCTGGATGGCGGCGGTCGACAGTCTTTCATCCCAGAAGGCGATGGGCAGGGAAGTGAGCCAGGCGAGGTTGCGGACAAAGGCACGGGTCGACTGAGCCCGGGGGCCCTCGCTACCATCCATATTGAGTGGCAGGCCAAGCACGATGAGTCCGGCCTTGCGTTCTTCAGCGATGGCAAGCAGCCGGCGGGCATCCTCGGTGAATTTTTTTCGCATAATCGTTTCGATGGGCGAGGCGATCCGACGCGTAATGTCACTGATGGCGATGCCGATCGTCTTGCTGCCGAGATCGAGCCCGAGCACAGGTGTCTGTGTCGGCAATGCGGCGACGGCTTCGGCAAAGGAGGGAGAACTCATAGGGCCCTCTTACGCGACTTGGCGAAGCGGCGCAAAAGGGCGATAAGACCCTTACGCAGGCAATAGTAAGGAGATGCAGCAGATGAAGATCACTTATTTTGGCCAATCGGCTTTCCGCATCGAGACCGGCGAGGCCGTCATCATGCTTGATCCATTCCTGTCCGGAAATCCGTTGTTCAAGGGCGACGCTAAGGAAGTCTCACGTGGCGCAACTCACGTCCTTCTGACCCATGGCCACGACGACCATTTGGGCGATGCGATTCAGATCTGCAAGGATACGGGAGCGACGCTCGTCGCCAATTTCGAGGTCGCGATGTATCTCGCCGCCAAGGGCGTCGCCAATTACTCGCCCGGCAATCACGGCGGGCGCATTGCCTTCGACGATTTCGACGTCGTCTTCACCAATGCCTGGCATTCATCATCCCATATCGACAATGGAACGCCCATTTATCTCGGCAATCCGGCGGGCTTCGTCATCATGCCGAAGAAGGAGAAGGGGCGGACCCTCTATGTGTCGGGCGACACCGGCATCACCTCTGACATGAAGCTCGTTCAAGATCTCTACAAGCCGCAAATAGGGATCATGTGCATTGGCGATCGCTTCACCATGGGGCCTGACCAGGCGGCTCATGCCTGCAAGACTTTCTTCAAGTTCAAGAAAGTGATCCCTTGTCACTTCGCCACTTTCCCGGGCTTCCTCATTCCCGATGCCAAGCCCTTCGTCAAAGCCATGGGAGCCAAGGGCAAGGCCGTTGCAGTATTGAAATCGGGCGAAGCGGTGACGATTTAGAAAGCTCCCTCTCCCATGGGGAGAGGGATGCCATTGCGCAGCAATGGCAGGGTGAGGGAATCAGCTCTATCTGGAGAGAGCGTATGCCCTCATCTTCCCATCGCTTGCGCGAGGGGCCTCTCCTTCTCCCCCTGGGAGAAGGAATTACTTACCGCCACATGCGTTTGCGCCCGGCGATCCTGGCGAGTTCAGCGGCGAGCGCTTCATCCATGGGCGCAACCTTGTGCCCTTGCGGCTGTGGTGGCGCGCTGCGCCATCCCATGGCTTCGAGCACCGGGCCTGACTCGTAATAGGGCTTGATCACGGCCATCACCAGGTCGCGAAATTCCTGCGGGTGGATCTGCTCAAGATGGCTGAGGAGCTTAGCGCGCTTGCTCTCGTCGTTGAAATCGGGATGACTGCCGGCCAGTCCCTTGATCGGCGAGATCGACTCCGACAGCACAAGCATGACATCGGGGACCAAAGATCCGGGCGGCAGGCCTTGCGCATCACCAGGCAGCAGGAGGTCGGCGAGGATGCGCAACTGAGCGGATCTCATGCCATGTCCTCGGCCAGTTCACTGGCAAGCTTGAGCGCGACCGCGCCTATGGTGGATGCGGGATTGGCCGCACCCACCGTCGGGAACAGACTGCCATCGGCTACGAGGATATTCGGCGCGCAATGACAGCGGCCTTTGGAGTTGGTAACCGAGGTCTTGGGATCGCTGCCCATGCGCGCCGTGCCGAGAAGATGCCAACCAGTCAGCGGAGCCGGAGAGACACGGATGGTGCGATATGCCCCCGCCGCCCTTAGAACCTCCTCGGCCCGGGCGAGGCCGAAATCGAGGCTCTTCTCTGCCCGCTCCGAGATCGTGTAGTCGATTTTCACACCGGGCAGGCCGTCACTCTCCTCCCGGTTGGTGAGAGTGACGCGGTTATGCGCCTCCGGCAGGTCTTCGGCGAGCACCAGGATCGGCATCGTATGGCGGAATTCTTCGCGCAATTGTGCTTGCGGCTCCTTGCCCCATAGAGGCGAGAGCCGCGAGGCCTGAACGAGA
>VAZZ01000488.1 GCA_005884715.1 Alphaproteobacteria bacterium
GTCATTGCATCGGCGGTTTCGGCTTTCCCTTGGGCGATCAAGGTTCGGGAGCGATCATCGGCCGCAGCGCCTTGCGCCGTGCGGCGTTGAGCCTCGACAATCTCCTTCCCGCCTCGCCTTTGCTCGACGATCTTTTGGGCCAGTTCAACCGCGACCGTGATGTTTTCGCCGACTGGGCCCGCCATGCTCTTCCCCGCGACTATGCGCAATTCGCGCCGCGCATCTTTGCTGCCGCGGCGCAAGGCGATCGCCATGGTCATGCCCTTGTCGAAGAAACGGCACAGGCCGTCGCGCGGCTCGCCCTTGAACTTCTCGCTCGCGGCGCACCATGCATCGCCCTGGTCGGCGGCCTTGCCCGCCCGCTTGCCCCTTATCTGCCTCATCAGCTGAGGCCGCATCTGGTCGAGGCGAAGCGTGACCCGCTTGATGGCGCCATCATGATGGCGCGTCGCGCCGCGGGATCAGAGGGATGGAGCTCATGAGCACCCTGCCCGTCTTCGAACGCGCCCGCATCGCCGATGGCGGGCCGGCACCGCTCTATCTCAAGCTCAAGCGCCTGGTCATCGATGCCATCGCGCAAGGAACACTCGCTGATCGAGATGCCATCCCCGGTGAACGCGATCTTGCCCGCATGCTCGGCATATCGCGCGTCACGGTGCGCAAGGCCTTCGCCGATCTCGTGGCAGATGGCGTGCTTGTCCAGCGCCGCGGCTCCGGCACTTTCGTCGCCCCGAAAACCGGCCGTATCCAATTGCCGTTGTCACGGCTCACCAGCTTCACCGAGGATATGCGCCTGCGCGGCATCGAAACCTTCTCCGATTGGCTGGATCGCTCCGTCGCTTTGCCGACTCCAGAAGAATCCCTCGTGCTGGCACTTTCGCCCGGCGACAAGGTCATTCGCCTTCATCGGCTGCGCCGTGCCGATGGCAAGCCGCTCGCCATCGAAAGGTCATCCATCCCGCATCGCTTCCTGCCCGATCCCATGGCCGTCGAGACATCGCTCTATGCGGCCTTGACCGAGCGCGGCCTCAAGCCCGTGCGCGCCTTGCAGCGCCTGCATGCTGTAGCGTTGAGCAAGGGCGATGCCGACCTTCTCGGCCTCCCGGAAGGCAGCCCGGCTCTGTTCACTGAACGTGTCGCCTATCTCACCGACGGCCGCGTCATCGAATTCACCCGTTCGCACTATCGTGGCGATTCCTACGATTTCGTCGCTGAACTTCATCTCGCAGCAGGATCATGACAGGACGTCAGACAGATATGGCGCGTGAAATCACGCAAGCGCCTGAAGCCGTAGCCCGCATGCTGACCGCCAATCGCGAGGCCCTCGTCGAATTGGGCCGCCTCTATCGCGACAGGAAGCCCACTCATATCGTGACCTGCGCCAGGGGATCCTCCGACTGCGCCGCCTCCTATTTCAAATATCTGATCGAGATCACGCTCGGCCTGCCCTGCTGTTCGCTCGGCGCCTCCGTCGTTTCCGTCTATGGCGCCAGGCTCGCTTTGCGCGACACTTTGCTTCTGACCATTTCGCAATCGGGCCAAAGCCCCGACATTCTCGCTTTCCAGGCCGAGGCGAAGCGTGCCGGCATTCCGACCCTTGCCGTCACCAATATGGAAGACTCGCCCCTCGCACGCGAGGCCGATCTGTGCCTGCCGCTCTCAGCCGGACCCGAGCGCAGCGTCGCCGCGACCAAGACCTTCATCGCTTCCGCCGCCATGGCGGCAGCCCTTGTCGCGGCCTGTGGCGATGACCGGGAATTCGCAGGCTCCGTCGAGGTCCTGCCGGAAGATCTCAGCCATGCGCTGGCGATACCCTGGAGCGAGGTCGAGGATGTCTTGACCCCGGCCACATCCGCTTATGTGCTGGGCCGCGGCCCGTCCTTGCCGATGGCGCAGGAATCAGCCCTCAAGCTCAAGGAAACCTCCGGCCTCCATGCCGAGGCCTATTCCGCCGCCGAAGTGATCCATGGTCCGATGGAGCTTGTCGTGCCGGGTTTCCCGGTCGTCGTGCTCGCACCCAAGGACAAGGCCTTCGCCACGACACGCGCCACCGCGCGGCGCCTGGCCGAGGCCGGCGCCAGGGTGATGACGCCTGATCATGCGCGCACGCGCCATCCACTTCTTGATCCCATCTCGATGATCCAGAGCTTCTATGGCAGTGCGGAGCGCATCGCGCGGCGGCGCGGGCGCAATCCCGACAAGCCCCGGCTGCTCAAGAAGGTGACGGAGACGAGATGAACCGTTTCGCGCTCACGGGCGCTCGCATTTTCGATGGCGAATTGAGGCCTTGATGCCGGCCGATAGGCTTGGGCACGGCATCGCAACGGTTTATCTCGAAGGCGGCGTGCTGGCGCCGGGCTTCATCGACGCGCAAGTGAATGGCGGCGATGGCGTGCTCATCAATGAGAACCCCTCGGTCGCGGGCATCCGCCACATGGCGCAGGCCTATCGCCGCTTCGGTACGACGAGTCTCCTGCCCACCGTCATCACCGATGAGACCGCTA
>VAZZ01000490.1 GCA_005884715.1 Alphaproteobacteria bacterium
TCCGTCAAGGGCGTGCCGCTCATCGAATATGGTTTCGCGCGGCTTTGCGAAGCAGGCTGCGAGACGATCGTGGTCAATGTCCATTACCTCGCCGATCAAATCGAAGCCTGGGCGAAGCGACACGCCTCGCCCAAGGTCATCATTTCCGATGAGCGCCAGGAACTCCTCGATACCGGCGGCGGTATCGTCAAGGCTTTGCCGATTTTGGGCAGCGAACCCTTCTTCGTCGTCAACAGCGATTCGATCTGGATCGACGAGGGCCGTCCCGCCCTCGAGCGTCTGCGCGCCGCCTGGGACGAGGCCCGCATGGATTGCCTGCTTTTGCTCTGTCCTTCCGAGCGCACTGTCGGCTATGATGGCCACGGCGATTTCCTCAAGGATAGCGAAGGCCGGATCATCGGGCGGGCTAGGCATGGCGAGAAAGGCCTCGCTTATATCGGCGCTTATCTCGTGCATCCGAGGCTCTTCGCCAATGTTCGCTTGTCGAAATTCTCCATGAATCTTCTGTGGGACAGGGCCATTGCGGACAAGCGTCTATTCGGGATCGAGCATAAAGGGCTGTGGCTGCATGTCGGCACGCCCGAATCCATCGCCCTGGCCGAGGGCGCTCTCAAAGAAGCTCTCACGCTTTCGAGGTGAGGCGTGAGCCTCAGGCTGTTCAATATTCCATCCGATGTGGCTTTCCTGCCGGCTTTGGTGCGCGCTATCCTGGCCGGAAACTTCCCCGGCGATGCGCCCCCGCCGTCATTGGAAGATCTGCCGCGCTGGACCATTCTCCTGCCGACGCGCCGTGCTGTCCGCAGCCTGCAGAGAACCTTTCTCGCAACGGCGGGACGGGACGCGATGCTTCTGCCGCGCATCCGCCCGATCGGCGATGTCGAGGAAGATTTGCTGGTACCCGAGATATCGTCCGGATCTCCCGCCGATGATCTCCTGCCGCCCGCGATTTCGAGTCTCGAACGCGAAGCCCTGCTCATCCGCCTGATCGATGAATGGGCGGTGGCTCATCCCGATGAAAGACTGGCATTCGAGATTGCGGGCTCGCCTTCGCAGGCCATCGCCCTGGCGCGCAGTCTGGCCGAGCTCCTCGACACATTCGAAACCGAGGAGGCCGATCTCGACCGGCTCCCCGATCTCTTCGCCGCCGATCTGGCCGAGCACCGCAATTCGATCCTAAGCTTTCTTGCCATCATTCGCGAGAAACTGCCGGTCGAGCTGTTCAAGCTCGGTCTTCTCGGGCCGATGGAAAGGCGGAGCCGCCTGCTCAGGCTCGAAGCCCGTCGCCTCGCCGAAACATCGCCAAGCATGCCGATCATCGCCGCGGGATCGACCGGTTCCATCCCGGCGGCTGCCGAACTCCTGAAGTCGATTGCCGCTCTCCCGAATGGCGCGGTTGTCCTGCCGGGCCTCGACCAGACAATGAGCGAGGAAAGTTGGCAGCATGTCTCGCCGCAGCATCCGCAATTCGGCTTGAAGCGTCTACTCGAATCCTGGCACCAGACGCGCAAGGACGTGGCGCTTCTGCCGGGCATTGACGGCGCGCCGCGCCTGAGTGCCAGGCGCTGGCTCACTTCGGAGATCATGCGTCCGACAGCTTCGGCCGGAACCTGGCGCGAGGCCTTGCTCGCCGGCCGCGTCGAGATCGCCCATGGCATGGAAAGGGTCAGCCTGGTCGAGACGCGCGATCACCACCAGGAGGCGCAAGCGATCGCGCTCGTGATGCGTGAGGTTCTTGAGACGCCGGAGAAAACCGCCGCCCTGGTGACGCCCGATCGCGATCTGGCGCGCCGGGTCATCAGCACCCTTAAGCGCTGGGGCGTCGAGATCGATGATTCAGCCGGCGAACCCTTGATCCGCAGGCCTTTGGGATCACTGCTGGCGTGCCTCATCGATTACCGCCTTTCGGGCTTCGCCATCCACGAATTCGCCAAGCTCCTGCATCATCCGCTGGCGATCTTCGGACAGGCCCCTGAAATCGCGCGCAAGGCCGCGAGCCTCATCGATCTGGCGCTTCTGCGCGATGGCCGCGACCGGCTCGAACCGCAACTGCTCTCCGACGCCTTACTCAAGGCGCGCGCTGAGGCCGAGACGAACGTCCATGCGCATATGGCGCTGAAGCGCCTCGGCGATGCGGAATGGGAACTGGCGCGCGACCATTGCGTCAAAGTGAGTGCCGCTCTGATCCCGCTGGTGCAGCGCGATGCTGACGCCGACACGCTCAGCCGGCATGCCGCGTGCTTCACCACTTGCCTTGCCGCTATTGCCGATGAGGCCGCCGATCCTCAGGCCAGCGAGGCGCTCGATCAGCTCGTCCAGTCGATGGCGACAGCGGAGCGTTTCCTCCCGCATTGCGGCCTCGAGCGCGCGCTTTTGTTCCTGGCGGCCTGGCTGCGCCGCCTGCCGGTGCGTCTGCCTGTCCATCATCCACGCCTCGCCATATTGGGCCTTCTCGAAGCCCGCCTGATCAATCCCCATGTCGTCATCATGGGCGGCCTGACGGAAGGAAGCTGGCCGGCCCAGCCCGATCCCGGTCCCTGGATCAACCGGCCGATGCGCGACACGCTGGGCCTCATCCCGCCCGAGCGCAGCATCGGCCTCACCGCCCATGATTTCCAACAAGGCTTCGGCGCACCGGAACTCGTCCTCACCTGGTCGAAGCGCGTAAAGGACCAGCCTGCCGTCGCCTCGCGCTGGATTTTGCGGCTCAAGATGATTCTGGAAGCGATCGGCACTCCCTATGAGGGGGAAACCCGCTGGCAGAACTGGGCCAGGAGCTTTGATGAGGCGAAAGGCGATCGGCGTGTCGCGATGCCGCGGCCGAAACCTCCCGTCGCGGCCCGCCCGCGCAGTCTCTCGATCACTCAGGTCGAGAAACTGATGCGCGATCCCTACCGCATCTATGCCGAAAAAGTTTTACGTCTCCAGCCCTTGGCGCCAATCGGCGCCGCTGCTGATCCAGGCCTCAAGGGAAGCCTTATTCACGATGCCTTCAACCGGTTCTCGCTCGCCCATCCGGTTTCGTTGCCCGAGGATGCGGAAGGCGAGCTTCGCCGCATCGGCCGGGAGGTCTTTGCGCCTTATTTTTCCGACGCCGATGTGGCGGGCTTCTGGTGGCCGCGTTTCGAGCGCATCGTGCCGTGGTTCATTGCCGAGGAACGCATTCTGCGCCAGGGTCTCGCCCTGATCCACGCCGAGGTCGCGGGCGCCCATCATTTCGATGGCTTCACCTTGACCGGCAGTGCAGATCGCATCGATGTCCTGGCCTCGGGCAAGGCTCGGCTCATCGACTACAAGACGGGGCGGATTCCGACCGGCGCCCAGGTCAAGGCCGGCCTCGCGCCGCAATTGACGCTGGAAGCGGCTCTTGTCGCCGAGGCCGGCTTCACCGGCGTTCCCGCCATCGAAACGGATGAGCTCCTCTATATCAAGCTGTCCGGGGGCGCGCCGCCCGGTCTGCTGCAGCCCATCACCGATATCGATGTCATGGCGAAGGCGCGCGAGCATTTGGAGAAATTCAAGGCGCTGATGCGCGCCTATGATGATGCCGCCCATGGTTATCTGCCGCGCGCTGCGATGGAGAAGGAGCAGGACACATCGCCTTTCGACCATCTCTCGCGCTGGCGTGAATGGTCGCTCGCCGAGGAGGGTGCATGAACCTGTCCTTGCGCATCGCGAGTTACGAGCAACGCAGTGCTTCCGATCCCCATCGATCTGTCTGGGTGGCGGCCAATGCCGGATCCGGCAAGACGCATGTCCTGGTCGACCGGGTGATAAGGCTGATGCTCTCAGGCACATCGCCCGACAAGATCCTGTGCATCACCTTCACCAAGGCAGCGGCCGCTGAAATGGCGGGCCGCCTGCATGGCCGTCTCGGCAAATGGGTCGTGCTCGAGGATTCGGAGCTTGTCCAGCATATCCGCTCCATGGGTCATCGGGAGGTGACAGCGGATACGCTCAAACGGGCGCGCGAACTCTTTACTTTGGCGCTCGAGACCCCGGGCGGCCTGAAGATCCAGACCATTCACGCCTTTTGCGAAAGACTGCTGCAGCTCTTCCCCGTGGAGGCGGGCGTGGTGCCGGGCTTCGAGGTGATGGATGAAAGAAGTTCCGCCGAGCTTCTCGACCTGGCGCGCCGCACCGTCATCGCCGAGGCCGAGACGAAGGGCAATCCGGCCATGCGGCGCATCGCTGCGCGCGCCCAGGCAGAAGCTTTCGATGAATTATTGCGCACCATCCTGGTCAAGCGTTCCGACCTCTCCGTCGATTTCGATTACCTGCGCCGTAAACTCGGCTTGCGCAAGGCGGATACGGCCGAGAGCATCACGGACGAGCTTATCAATATCGATAGTGCTCTCTATGACAGGATGATCGCAACGCTCGAGCAATCCCTCAGCACCACCGATCAGAAATCGGCGGGCGCGTTGCGTTGTGCAAAAGCAGGGGATGCCGACGCCTTGAAGGACCTCTGCCTCAAGAAGGATCTCAAGCCCAGGGCCTTGACATCGATCCTCAGCAAGAAGCTGCGGACGGCGGAACCTTGGATCGCGGAAGCGCTTGAGCGCGAAATGGCACGCGCTCTTGGCCTGTTCGGCAAGCATGCCACACTCGACATGCTGGAGGCGACCGAAGCGCTCGTCGCTATCGCGGCGCGCATCATTGCCGAATATGAGAGGGTGAAGCGGCTCTATGGCCGCTATGACTTCGAGGATCTCATCCTGCGCACCAGGCGGCTTCTGGTCGAGCAGGTATCCTCCGCCTGGGTCCTGTTCAAACTCGATGGTGGAATCGATCATATCCTTGTCGACGAGGCCCAGGATACGAGCCCGGCGCAGTGGCAGATCGTCAAGGCGCTCGCCGAAGAGTTCTTTGCCGGCGCCGGCGCGCGCGCCGATCTGGCCCGCACCCTGTTCGTCGTTGGCGACCGCAAGCAGTCGATTTTCAGCTTCCAGGGCGCTGATCCTACCGCCTTCGAGGACACTCGCCTGCATTTCGATAACCGCATCGAAGACGGGCTCGCCACCGTGGCGTTGAACGTTTCCTACCGCTCCACAGAGATCGTGCTTGAAACAGTCGATGCCGTATTCAAGAGCGCCTTGGCCCGCCGCGGTCTCAATGCCCGAAGCGATGAGGACATCCTGCATCAGGCGGTTCGCACGGGGCATGCCGGCCTCATCGAGATGTGGCCGGTGACACTCAAGGACGAGAAACCGGCCTATGATCCCTGGCTGGTGCCCGTCGATCGCATCGACCGCAACCATCCGGCGCGCAAGCTGGCGCGCCAGATTGCCGAAACCATCGCAAGGTGGCTCAGGGAAAAGCGCTGGATCGAGCCATTGGGGCGGCCCGTGCAGCCGGGCGACATCCTGATCCTGGTCAGGAGCCGCAATGATTTCTTCTCGAGCATGCTGCGCGAGCTCAACCGCCTGGGCGTGCCGGTGGCCGGCGCCGATCGGGTGACGCTCAATGATCATATCGCCATCCAGGATCTTCTGGCGCTGGGCCAGTTCGTCATTCTGCCCGAGGATGATCATGCACTCGCCTGCCTGCTCAAGAGTCCCCTGATCTCGCATGCAGAGGGCCGCGCCTTCAATGATGAGGATCTCTTCGATCTGGCGCAGGGCAGAGGAAGACAAAGCCTCTGGCAGCGTCTTGCCGCTAGCGAGGCGCTCAAGTCCATTGCCGCGAAACTGCGCCGATGGATCGCCATTGCGGACAGGGAAACGCCATTCGGTTTCTACAGCCGCGTTCTCGGCGAGGACATGCCGAGCGTTCGCCAGAACATCCTGGCGCGACTGGGACCCGAGGCGATCGATCTTATCGACGCCTTCCTCAATCGGGCGCTCGATTATGAGCAGAGTGAGACGCCGAGCCTCGCAGGTTTCCTCCACTGGTTCACCTCCGCCGAAACCGAGATCCGCCGCGACATGGATCAGAGCAGCGATGTGGTGCGCATCATGACGGTGCATGGCGCCAAGGGTCTGGAAGCCCATATCGTCTTCCTTCCCGATACATGTTCGCTGCCCGATGACAGGAACGAGGTACAGCCGCTGATGCTGCCGGCATCTGAGGGCAAGCTCATTCCCTTCTGGCGCTTCGGTGGCGGCGTCGAATCATCCGAGGTGAAAGCGTTGCGCGATCTCTTGCGCGAGCAGCGTCTCGAGGAATATCGCCGCCAGCTCTATGTGGCGCTGACCCGGGCCCGCGATGAGCTCTATATTTGCGGCTATACGAGCGATGATGCACCCAAGGACGGCAGCTGGTATGCGCTGATCAAGGCGAGCCTTGCGGGCGAGCGCGATGCGCAAGGCCTGCTGCGCCGGAAGGGAGTGCAGACGGCACCGCCGGAACCCTCGGCGGTGGCGCCCAACGCGCAGGCAAGTGATGAAGTCCCAGCCTGGATCGCAATGAAGCCGCCGCGCGAACTTGCGGGTCGCGATTGGATCAACCCGTCGCGGCTGGTGCGTAAGACGGCTTCGGCACCCGCCGCAGCGATGGAACAGGGCCGGGCATTCCACCGGCTGTTCCAGCTCCTGCCTGATATGCCGGCCGGCGAGCGGAGCCAGGCAGCAAGTCGTCTCCTCGTCCGGCGCGGCATTGTCGGCGACAGGGCAAGGCGTCTGGCGGAACGGGTGATCGCTATCATCGAACACCCTGACTATGCCGCCTGGTTCGAAGGTGGCGGGCTCGCAGAAATCCCCCTGATGGCGGAATTGGGCGGCGAGGGTTTGCTCGCCGGCCAGGTCGACCGTATCGTGGTCAGGGAAAAGGACGTCCTGATCCTCGATTACAAGAGCGACCGCGCACCGCCCAAAGACGTTGCCGCTGTGCCTCTGGCCTATATCGCCCAGCTCGCTGCCTATCGGACGGCCCTCGCCCGTATGTTCCCGCACAAGACGGTGATGGCGGCCCTGCTATGGACCGAGGTTCCGCATTTGATGATCATCCCTCCTGAAATGCTGGCAATATGATGTGCCGCGTCAGCCCAGGAAACATCGATAAAAGCGAGCAATATTCGAGAGATGACGAGAGATCTCTGGCGCTGCTGAGTCTTGCAAGCTCCAGGGTCATGCCAGCCATGTGGACGGACTGGCCTTGACCCTAGGGGTTGCGGTCCTTACCTTTCCATCACCGATTCCTACTTTCCCCCAACGAGGTTTCCATGGCTACCCAACCGGTCTCCGACTCTTCCTTCGACGCCGACGTCCTCAAAGCGGACGGCCCGGTGGTTGTCGATTTCTGGGCCGAATGGTGCGGACCGTGCAAGATGATTGCACCGGCACTCGAGGAGATCGCCAAGGAGCTCGGGACCAAGGTCAAGGTCGTCAAGATCAATATCGACGATAATCCGAAGACGCCGTCGCAATATGGCGTGCGCGGCATCCCGACCCTCATGCTGTTCAAGGGCGGCAAGGTCGCCTCGACCAAGGTGGGTGCTGCGCCCAAGGGCCAGCTCCAGTCCTGGATCGAACAGTCGATCGCCTGATCTGAAGAAGTCAATTTGCTTTGGGCCGTCCCGATATTGTCGGGGCGGCTTTTTCATTGCGCCTGAACTGCCGTCTGGTCGCGTCCATCGATCGGCGCCAGCGATAGAGATTGCCCGCTGGCCACGAGCATGTCGCGCAAGCTGGCGATCCGCTCGGGCGGCGTGTTGACCAGCACAACGAAGCACAAGGTGGCGCTCACCCGGCCGGTCTCGTCCTTGATGGGCGCTGCGATGCAATGCGTATAAGGATCGATAAGGCCCGATGTGGCGCACCACCCTTTCTGGCGCGCCAGCGCAACCGCTCCCAGGAAATCATCGATCGTCATGGCTGTGCCGCGTGGCGGATGAAGGTCATCGGGCGTCAGCATGGCGCGGATCTCCGCCTCGGAGAAGTCCGCCAGCAGCAGCCGGCCTGACGCCGTCCAGGGCAGCGGAATCCGCACGCCGACTTCCGAGCTGACGCGGAACGGCCGCTGCCCCGAGCTCATATGGGCGACGGTATATTGGCGCTCATGCAGCACGCAGAATTGCGTCGTCTCGCCGGTTTCGCGCGCCAGCCGCTCGACCTCGGCGCGGGCGCGCTCGAATAGATCATGGGCGCGCAGATAACTCATCCCGTAAAAATAAATCGCCTTGCCGAAAAAGATCTCGCCATTGGGACCGGTGCTTTCGAGCAATGACGCATCCATCAGGCTTTTGACCAGCGAATAGATCGTCGATCGCGGTGCTGCGAGCGCGCGAGCCAG
>VAZZ01000489.1 GCA_005884715.1 Alphaproteobacteria bacterium
TGATCGGCAAGACATCGGCGAGCGATGACCAGCTGTTGGCGAAAATATGGAAGGCGAGGCTGCCGAGGCCGATCACAAAGACAAGCGCGATAAGAAGCCAGATGATGGGCTCGCTGCCCCGGCGCCGTGCGGCGCTCGCCGCCCACAGTGCGGCAATGAAGAAGGCCGCATTGCTCAGCGCATTGAGCGGCTCCGCCAGGAGGCCCGGTCCCAGACGTTCGCAATAGGCATCGATCGGCGCAAACCAGTCCATCAGATCCTAACTCTTTGTTTTTCGCATCGGATTATCCGAAAACCGTTACTCACTTTTCGGTCCGATGCTCCCGAGACGAAAAAGCCGCAGCTTTGTCGGCTGCGGCTTTGCTGCTAGAAACAGGAACGAGGTCTATTGATAGACATAGACCCTGGAGCCGACGGCGACGCGCTCATAGAGATCGATCACGTCGGAATTCATCATCCGGATGCAGCCCGATGACACCGCACCGCCGATCGAGGCAGCATTGTTGGTGCCATGGATACGGAACATGGTGCCTGAGATATACATGGCCCGGGCTCCCAGCGGGTTGTTGGGGCCGCCTTCCATAAAGTCCGGGATCTTGTTCCCCTTGGCCGCCTCGCGCGCGATCATTATTGTGGGCGGACGCCATTCCGGCCATTCCCTCTTCATGCCGATCCGCGAATTGCCGCTCCACTGAAAGCCTTCCCGGCTGACGCCGACCTTGTAGCGCAGGGCCTTGCCACCCGGCAGGACATAATAGAGAGCCCGCTCCGGCGTGCGAATGATGATCGAGCCTGGCGTGTATTTCGAATCGGCAAAGGAAACCGTCGAACGGGTTGTGTGGTCGCTGATGCCCGAAGTCGAGCCGAAGGACGTGCGCGTGGAGCGCCTGGTATTGAACAGGCATTCGAAGAAGCCGTCGCATGGCTGGCGCGTGGCCAGGTAGCGGTCCTTTTTGACATCCGGCTTCTTTTCAAGAACGACCAGCTTCTTTTTCTTGGGCGCCGGCTTTTCATCGGCCACCGCGATGTTGGATTTCACAATGGGCGTCGAGGCCTGCAAGTCCCCTGCCGCAAGCCCCGCCACGGCCAGGACAGCCGCAGCGCCGATCCAGAATTTCCGCATTTTAACCCCTTGTTAAGAGACAGCCCCGTCTCGAATAGAATCTGACGCGGCGGACAATAATCTGGACCGTGCGCCGTTTCAACTGGCCAAATCTCAACCTTGCCGCGAGTTCGCCATTGGTTTTTCCGCTCCCTTCACCTAGTGTCTGCCGCCTTGGGGTGGGGGCGACGATTTAATATTTCAAGAGGTTAGGAAATGAAATTGGTCAGGCGCTCGGCGCTCGCGTTGGTTTTGTTCACATCGTTGGCCGGCATTGCGCCTGCCTGGGCAGCCGAAGAGCCCCCGCTCGTCACAGCGCTCCTCAAGAGCTGGGAAAATCAGCTCAAGGTCAAGCCGACCTACCAGGCACTGACTACCGAGAGCGACGGATCCATCGTCATCGACGGGCTCACCGCCACCGTGCCGACGCCGGGCGATCCCGCGGCAAAGATGTCCTTCGCGGTGGGCAAGATCAAGCTCAGCGGCGTAACCGACAAGGCCAATGGCCTCTACGAAGTCGCCGCGGTCTGATCTTCCGACGCCAAGATCGACGTCGGCAGCTCCGAAGCCAGCTTCACCGTCACGGTGCCGCAGAGCTCAGCCGAATATTGGTATGTCAAGACGCTCGGCGACAATCCCACCTCCAGCGATGTGCTGCGCGCCAATCTGAACATCGCCAAGAAGATGTCGTCGGGCAGCATGACGCTGAAGGCGGCCGGACAGACCTTCACGGCTGATGGCTATCAGATGACCTGGGACGGTGATCCGGTCACGGGCGCCGGCAAGACCGACTTCAAGGTCACCAATATCGCCATTCCCGAAACGGCTATCGCCGCCTTTGATCCGTCGGGCACGCTGAAGCGGCTTGGCTATTCGTCGCTCTCCTTCGATATTGGCGGCAATGGCAAGATCGACATCGGATCGGAAAAGATGGGTTTCAATGTCGATATCTTCTATGCCGGCAAGGACATGGGAACCCTCAAGGTCGGCGCCGGGGTCGGTGAAATCCCCATGGCCCTGATAGGCGAGCTGCAGAAGCTCGAGAACAACGCACAGCCCAACCCCAACACCATCATGCCGCTGGTCCAGGGTATCCAGCTGAGCCGCGTGGCGATCCGTTTCGAGGACCAGTCGATCACCAAGAAGCTGCTGCCGATGCTCGCCGCCATGCAGGGCATGGATGAGGCGACGATGGTGGCCAATGCCGGCGCCATGCTTCAGCTGGGCCTTGCCGAGCTCAAGAACCCGGCCTTCACCCAGAAAGCCGTCGAAGCGGTCAATGCCTATCTCAAGGACCCGCGCTCGCTCACCATCCTCGCCAAACCGGCTCAGCCGGTGAGCGTCATGCAGCTCATGTCGCTCGATCCCGCCAATCCGGGGGCGGCGATCGACCAGCTCGGCGTCACCATATCGGCCAATGACTGACCAGGCATCTGCCTGACCTGATACGGAATGGCCGGGATGATTTTCCCGGCCATTTTCATTTGTTCCAGTCGATCGATTGCATGACCCGATAGCGGATGAGGCTTTTCGGCCCGCGATAGCGCCGCGAGTTCGAATGGAAGAACTCGACCTTGGGCATTTCGGCCAGCCGCTCATTGATCAGCCGGTAGGATTGAGATCCAGCGTCATGCTGGCCTTCACGCTCGTAGCGCGCGCTGCGTTCGATGAAATCATCCATCAGCTTGAGATGCAGCAAAGCGCAATGGGGTTCGCATTTTCTCCAGTCTATTGGCCATAGCCAGTGGTGACTGATGACGGCCCTGTTTTCACTCATATGGAAGAATGGATATTTGGAGAGCCAGTGCGCATAGGGAATGGTCCTGCCTCGATTAAACACCCGATGGCGCGGCCCGCCGGTTATGAGCCAGCCGCCGTAGTTCGGCTCGAGATCGTAACCTTCGCTGTCAAACCAGCAGTCCTCCGCTAGAATATCCGATATCGAGCGCTGTTCGGTGGCGATATTGCCGGAAGGGTATACATCTACCATCACGGAGAATATGCGGTCTCGTCCGCGCTCAGCAAGCCAGGCACCAAGTTCGGCCAGGCCTCTCTCTTCCATTCCCTCATAGACCATAAGCTCATCGGCATCTGTGGTGAGGATCCAATTGCCTATGCAGTGCTTCCGGGCGAGCCCGTTTGACCAATAGAGTCCATAATTTCCTTCGACAAAGGAAGCATGAGCGACAAAAACATCCGCCGAGGCCTCGGCCAGCAACAGCTCGTGCGTTCCATCATCCGACCCATTGTCGACCATGAAAAATCGATTGACGCCCAGTTTTTTGTAATGGTCAAAAAACAACGGCAAACGCGCCGCTTCGTTACGAACGACGCAAATAGCTCCGATTTCATCAGGAGCGAGCGGACCACGGCAGCGGATCGTTTCGAGGTACTTGTCCAATGCCTGGTCGGAGATCTGATTGTATTCGTCGAAATGCTTCCAAACCAATCCGCTCCACGGCAAAGTGGACAGCCAGTTTCGCTGCTTGCCTGGCAAAAGGGTTGCGGTCCCCTTCACGGCCTTCTCGCCGCTCGCCGGCCCGGCGTTCCAATCAATCGGCAGCAGAAGTCCGTGCCGGATAAGGCTCGCTGGCCCCTCATAGCGCTGCGAATTGTCATCGAGGGCAATCAACGCAGGCAGTTCTGCAATCCGCTGATTGATGATCCAATAAGCGTGCGAGTCATGAGCGTGCTGGTTTTCCTGCTCGTTGATCGCGCAGCGTTCGACGAAATCGTCGAGGATCTTGAGATGAAGGAAGGCAGCGTCAGGCCCCCGGTAATTGCGATCCCATGGCCAGAGAAAATGATTGTCGAACAATACCGTATTGTCAGTCACCCGACAGAACGGATATTTCGATATCCAATGCGGCTGTTTTCTGTCTTCCGTGTTGAACAGCCTCTCGCGTGGACCGCCTATGAAAATCCATCCTGACGGATAACGTTCGGTCCTGTAGCCCTCGGTATCGAACCAGCTGTCATCGGCAACGATCTCGGAGACGGATCGCCTGCGG
>VAZZ01000491.1:0-2981 GCA_005884715.1 Alphaproteobacteria bacterium
TCTTTGTTGATTACGCCGCTTCGTCGCCACTCTGGCGGACGATGATCGTGGCGCCCGGCCGCGCCCGGTTGAAGAGATCGATGACGTCCTGATTGATGAGGCGCACGCATCCCGACGACACCGCCTTGCCGATGCTGGCTGCATCCTGGGTGCCGTGCAGGCGGTAGAATGTGTCCTGGCCGTTCTGGAAAATATAGAGGGCGCGGGCACCCAGCGGATTGTCGAGCGCCGGCTCCATGCCGTCGCGGTATTTCTCGAGTTCAGGCTGGCGGGCGATCATCTCACCGGGCGGCGTCCAGCGCGGCCAGGCGCGCTTGTATTGGATGCGCCCGCGGCCGCCCCAGGTGAAGCCGTCGCGGCCAATGCCGACGCCGTAACGCATCGCCTTGCCGTTCTCCATCACCAGATAGAGATAGCGGTTCGGCGTGTCGACGATGATGGTGCCGGGCACTTCCGCGGTCGGAAAATCGACCAGCTGCCGGCGGTATTTAGGCTTGAGCTTCTTCAGATCGACCGCCGGAATGGGAAACGGCTCATCGGGAAGGGCGCCATAGCTCGAGGCAACGAGGGATGGTCCGGATTCGGTGGGCTTGGCGACAATGCCTTCAGTTTCATCCTGAACACAGGCGCTGAGCGTGAGGCCAGCGCCGCCGAGTAAGAATATGCGCCGGGTGATCGGCATGGGTGATAGTCCTTGGATGCAAATGGATGGGGCCGCAGCTTCAAAGCGACGGCTGGTGAGTGATCTTTAAGAGGTTCAGGCCGCGCGCGGTGGAGGCGTTGGAACTCCGAGCTCAGCGCTGGATGGCGGTGTCGAGGCCAGGGCTGCGACAAGCCCACACATGCCGCTGGCGCCTCCAAAATCGGTGATCTTGATGACGATGGGAGCGAGCTTGATGCTGGCGCAACGGCTTGGCAGGACGCCATGGGAAACGGGGGAATGTATCGCCGCGACGATAGAGCCTTGCCGCGATAGATCGGTCGGTGCGAAAGCGGCATTCAGGCGCGCCGTAGGTCCGAGAACCTGACACAGGGTAAGCGCTATCATGCACAGGAACACAACGGCACGTGCGGCACGGCGCAAGGTCAAGTCGGACAGGCGATTCATTGCGCGTTTCTTCTACTCGGTTTCACTGCCGTGCCCACCTCAAGAGATTGTGAGAAAATGCGTATCTTTATGACTGTGGCACGAAGGTCACAGCGCGATTTGCAACCCTCAATTCCGCGTGCAATAGCTTCGTGATTTAGGAACGGAGCCTCTCGTGTCTCGCATACCGCTGACTCCTGTGGTGGAGGCGCTGCCTTCGACGGTGCCCTTTGTCGGGCCCGAAGCACTGGAGCGCAAGCGCGGCGTCGCCTTCAGGGCAAGGCTCGGCGCCAATGAAAGCGGCTTCGGCCCGTCTCCGCGTGTGATCGAGGCGATCGAACGAGCTGCAACCGGCATCTGGAAATATTGCGATCCCGAGAACCACGACCTCAAGCAGGCGCTGGCCCGCCATCATGGTGTTCGCCCCGAGAACATCGCGGTAGGCGAGGGGATCGATGCGCTGTTCGGCTATGCTGTGCGCATGTTTGTCGAGCCGGGCATCGCTGTCGCTACATCGCTGGGCGCCTATCCGACCTTCAATTTCCACGTCAACGGGTATGGCGGACGTCTTGTGACCGTACCCTATGCGCAAGACCGCGAGGATCCGGGCGCGCTGGTCGACCTTGCCAGGCGCGAGACGGCGCGGCTGATCTTCTTCGCCAATCCTGACAATCCGATGGGATCATGGTGGTCGGCAGATGCGGTAGCGGAGCTGATCGGCAAAATCCCCGAGACCACGCTTTTGATCCTCGATGAAGCCTATGGCGAATTCGCGCCCGATGGCACCTTGCCGCCGCTCGATACCGGCAATCCGAAACTCCTGCGCTTTCGCACCTTCTCCAAGGCCTATGGTCTTGCCGGTGCGCGCATCGGCTATGTGATCGGCGAAGCAGCACTGGTCAAGTGCTTCGACAAGGTGCGCAATCATTTCGGCGTCAATCGGCTGGCGCAGGCGGCTGCCCTCGCAGCCCTTGCCGACCAGGCCTATCTCCATGAGGTGATCGCCAGGGTCGCCAGCGCGCGCCAGCGTATTAGCGATATCGCTCGCTCGAATGGCTTGGAGCCTTTGCCGTCCGCCACCAATTTCGTGACCATCGATTGCGGTAGCGATGGGGCCTATGCCAAGCGGCTGCTCGATGGGCTGATTTCGCTTGGCATCTTTGTTCGCATGCCAGGCGTCGAGCCGCTCAATCGCTGTATCAGGGTGAGTTCAGCACCCGATACCGAGCTCGACCTGTTTGCCGAGGCCTTGCCGCAGGCTTTGCGCTCCCTCGGATAGAACTGGTGACCGGAGCTGGCTCTTGCATCGTCTCCTCGCCCCGGCGATGGTGCTGAGGTGAGGGCAGGGAGCAGTTCAAGTGAAGATCAGCGATCTCAAGGTTTTTGTCGTCGGCAACCCGCCGCCCGGTTGGGGCGGGCGTTATTTCATCTTCGTCAAGCTCACCACCGATGACAATATCAGCGGTATCGGCGAGGTCTATTGCGCGACCTTCGGGCCCAAGGCCATGGTGGCGATGATCGAGGACGTCTTCGCCCGCTATGTCGAGGGCATGGACCCGTTCCATATCGAGGCTTTGTGGCGCAAGGCCTATGGCTCGGGCTACACCTTGCGGCCCGACGCTTCGCTGATGGGCGTGCTCTCCGGCATCGAGATCGCGCTCTGGGACATCAAGGGCAAGGCTGTCGGCAAGCCGGTTTATGAATTGCTGGGCGGCAAGGTCCATGACAGTCTGAGATCCTACACTTACATCTATCCTGACATCGCCAAGGGCCAGGACGAAAAGATCTACTGGAACGCTGAAGCCTCGGCCGAACGCGCCGCGCACTATGTGAAGCAGGGTTTCACTGCGGTGAAGTTCGATCCCGCCGCACCTTATTCGGTCTTCGATCCGCG
>VAZZ01000491.1:3115-4750 GCA_005884715.1 Alphaproteobacteria bacterium
CGAACCTTACGAGCCCTTGTGGTTCGAGGAACCGACGCCGCCCGAAATGCCGGAGGAAATGGCGAAAGTGGCGCGCGCCATATCGATCCCGGTCGCGACGGGAGAACGGCTCGTCACCAAATATGAATTCGCCCGCGTGCTCGAGACAGGCGCTGCCTCGATCCTGCAAATGGCGCTGGGCCGGGTCGGCGGCATCATGGAGGCGAAGAAGATCGCCGCGATGGCCGAAACTCATTACGCGCAGATAGCACCCCATCTCTATGCGGGACCGGTGGAGGGGGCCGCCAATATCCACTTCGCCGCCTCGCTGCCCAATTTCCTGATCCTCGAAAGCATCGAAACCTGGGATGGCTTCCATTCGAAGATACTGAAGAAGCCGATCCGCTGGGAGGCGGGACGGGTTCTCCTGCCGACCGAGCCCGGCCTCGGCATCGAGCTCGATGAAAAGGTGGCGCTGGCGCATCCCTATGAGGGCACCAAGCTCCATCTCGAAATGAATGACCGACCGATCGCCTGACATGAGATATGGCTTCATTGGTCTGGGCAATCTCGGCGGTCATCTGGCGGCCAGTCTCATCGCCAGGGGATTTGATGTCGCCGTCTGCGATCAGGACAAAGCGCGGGGTGAGCGGCACATAAAGGCGGGAGCGCAGTGGGCTGATGCGCCGCGCAACATTGCCTCGCAGTGCGATGCCGCCATCACCTGCCTGCCATCGCCGCAGGTCTCGGAAACCGTGTTGCGCGAACTGCTGGCCACGGGCTTCACCGGCACATGGATCGAGATGTCGACGCTTGGCCGCGACGATATCCTGAAGCTCGCCGCCCATGCGAGTGACCACGGCGTCTCGATGCTCGAATGTCCGGTGACCGGCGGCGTACATCTGGCGGCCCGCGGCCAGATCACTGTGCTCGTTGGCGGCAATGCCGAGCTTCTCGCCGCGCATCGCCCGGCGCTCGAGGCCATGGGAGGCAAGCTCTTCCACATGGGGCCATTGGGTTCGGCAGCAGTGATCAAGGTCATCACCAACATGCTCGCCTTCATCCATCTTGTAGCCGATGGCGAGGCGCTGATGCTGGCCAGGCGCGGCGGGCTCGACCTGGCGCAGGCCTGGAAAGCCATTGCCGCCAGTTCCGGCACCAGTTTCGTGCATGAGACGGAAGGCCAGCTCATTCTCAATGGCAGCTATGACATCGCCTTCACCATGGATCTGGCGCTCAAGGATCTGGGCTTCGCCATGAAATTCGGCGAGGAGTTCGGCGTGCCGCTCGACCTCGCAATGCGGGCCCACGACACCTTCGTCAAAGGCAGGGAGGCCTATGGCGGCAGCGCGCAATCGACCATGATCGTCAAGCTGCTCGAGGATGCGCTGGACACCGATTTGCGCGCGCCTGGCTTTCCGGCGCGGCTTGAATGACAGGAGAGTGAATGACGCCTGATCTCATTGTCATCTATGCCGATATCAGAACCATGGATCCGCTGAAACCGCAAGTTCAGGCGGTGGCCTCACATCAAGGCCGGGTCACAGCGCTGGGGCCCATATCCGAGATCAAGGCGCTGGCGGATAAGAAAACTAAAATTGTCGATGCTGGAGGGAGGCTTGCGCTGCCGGGCTTCCAGGACACCCATATTCATTT
>VAZZ01000492.1 GCA_005884715.1 Alphaproteobacteria bacterium
ACAATCGCCTTATGGATCGCCTTTCCGCTCTTGCGGTCCCAGATGAGTGTGGTCTCGCGCTGATTGGTGATCCCGATCGCCGCGATATCAGCAGCACTCGCTGAAGCCTTGGCGAGCGCCGCCTTTATCGTGTCGACGGTGGTCCACCACAGATCCTCAGGCTCATGCTCGACCCAGCCGGAGGAAGGAAAATGCTGGGGAAATTCCTGCTGGCCCCCAGAGACGACGGAAAGATCCGGCCGAAACAGGATGCTGCGCGTCGATGTGGTGCCTTGGTCGATGGCCAGAAGGTATGACGCCATATGGAAACTCCCCTTTTTGCGAGGGGAGTTTCACGGCGTTGATGGTAGAGGTCAACCCTGGCGGTTACTTCGCCAGCTTGGCGGCAATCTCCGCCACATGCCGTCCCTGATAGCGCGCAGCTTCGAGTTCGATCGCCGAAGGCTGGCGGCTGCCGTCGCCGCCGGTAATGGTGGAGGCGCCATAGGGCGAGCCGCCCTTGATCTCATCCAAGCCCGTCTGGCCCTGGAACGCATAGGGCAGGCCGACGACGATCATGCCCTGATGCAAAAGCGTCGGGATGAAGGTCAGGATCGTTGATTCCTGCCCGCCATGCTGGGTTGCCGAAGAGGTGACGACCGAGCCGAGCTTGCCGACAAGTGATCCCTTCATCCACAAGCCGCCGGTCTGGTCCATGAAATTGCGCAATTGTGCGGTGACATTGCCGAACCGGGTTCCTGAGCCGAAGATGATTGCATCATATTTAGGCAGGTCATCGACCGTGGCGATCGGCGCCTTCTGGTCGAGCTTGAAGCCGGAGCTCTTGGCGACATCGGCCGGCACGAGTTCGGGCACGCGCTTGACGTCGACTTCGGCACCCGCCGATTTGGCGCCTTCGGCGGCGGCATAGGCCATCTGTTCGATGTGGCCATAGGCCGAATAATAAAGCACCAGGACTTTGGTCATGGGGACCCCTTTAGGTTTGAGTTTCAATTCTTGGCGGAACGTAAGAGATCTTCGAGGTCGAGCCGCCGCGTCACCATGGCGAGCGATCCATCCTGGTTGCGCGGCCATTGGTCTTGTGGCCGGTCGACATAGAGCTCGACGCCATTCTCATCGGGATCACGCAGATAGAGTGCCTCGCTGACGCCATGATCAGAGGCACCGTCAAGCCGGATGCCGTTGGCGGCGAGACGCTTCAGCGCATCGGCGAGATCGGCGCGGGTCGGGTAGAGAATAGCGAGATGGTAAAGACCGGTGGTGCCGGGCGGCGGCGGCGAACCTCCTGCACTCTCCCAGGTATTGAGGCCGATATGATGGTGATAGCCACCAGCCGAGATGAAGGCGGCCTGATTGCCCATTTTCTGGATGAGCTCGAAACCAAGCACGCCGCAGTAGAATTTGAGCGCGCGATCGATATTCGCCACTTTCAGATGCACATGGCCAATGCGCGTACCCGCAGCAATTGGCGCCGACTCCATTGCAGTCACCGGCTTCTCCAGATTTTGTAACAATTAAAGTTACAGAAAGCATAAGCCATGAAGCAAGGATTTTCAAGTGCGACTTTCATATCGGCTAGGCAAAGCTGAAAAGTCACTTTATAAAATCACAAAAACAATAAGTACACGCCGCGATCTTCTAAAGCTTGCCTCGGTGGCGGGCGCCGCCACCTTGCTGTCGCCCTCGCTTGCGGCTCTCGCCAAAGAAGCCGGGCGGTCGGAAAAACCGCTGAAGGCCGCCTTCTCCAATGCCGGCCTGCAGGCCACCTGGTGTGCCCAGGGCAAGCAGGCCGCCGAATACTGGGGCAAGCTCTTCAACGTGGAAGTGACCTGGTTCGATGGCCAGCTCGATGCGGTGAAACAGCGCGCGGCCATCGACAACATGGCCTCGCAGCAATGGGATTTCGTCGCCATCCAGGCCTTCGG
>VAZZ01000493.1 GCA_005884715.1 Alphaproteobacteria bacterium
GGAAGATCGTCCGATGACCGTGAATAATATCGTAGCCGAAGATCAGCGGGATGCCGTGACGCGTTTCCTCGACCGCGATGCGCTGCACTTCGCGCACCTGCTTGCTGCCGAAGAGATTGAACAGACTGCCGAGCCGGCCCGTCTTGAGTGCAGCCATGTAATTGGCGGGATCACCGGGACCGGTCACGATGAGACCCGCACTCAACATATTCAGTTGACCGGTCTTTTCCTCGACGGACATTGCGCGCATCAGCTGCGCCACCCGATCGGTCATCCTTGCTGACATATCATCTCCACGAAATTAATCCGTTCAGCGAACATTCATCTCAACCTTGGCAGTATTTGCCTGACAAATAGAGGGGTTCCAATAACGGAACAGCTGATGGAACTTTGAAACTGTGGCTTTGGTGTCACAGTCTTCTGAATAATCGACGCTTTTGCGCCGGGCAGCAAGTTTATAGAAAGCGTTTACTAGCTGGGTTCACTATCTTCGATTAAAATCGACATGGGCTAGAATCAAAAAAGCAAGAAAAGAGACGGAAACAAAAAGGGCTGGTCACGGACCGCAATGATATTAGATGCAACGTCGGAGACAGCACCTCCGGCGCAACTGAAGGATTGTGCTGAAAAACATGACGGCCGCTTCTGGGTGCAGGCGCTGCCGTTGTTGCGCGCGCTCAACACCTCTTCGCACCGCAAGCAGCTGGCCCTGATGGCGAGCGCGCTGATGGCGGTCATCATCATCAACACTTTGGGTCAGATCAAGCTCAATGCCTGGTGGGGCGCTTTCTACGACACGCTGGTCAAACGCTCGCTCGGCCTGCTCGCCAATGAGCTTCTGACATTCCTCATCATCGTCGCCGGCCTGCTCTGCCTGGTAGTGGCGCAAACCTGGCTTCAGGAGACCATCAAGGTGCGCCTGCGCGAATGGCTGACCCATGATCTGATGGATCAATGGCTCAAGCCCAGGCGTGCTTATCTTCTGACCCAGACTGGCGAGGCCGGTGCCAATCCCGATCAATATATCCAGGCCGACGCGCGTCATCTCGCCGAGACGTCGGCGAGCCTCATCATCGGGCTTTTCCACGCTTCTCTCCTGCTCGTGAGTTTCATCGGCGTCCTGTGGTCGCTCTCCAGCCAGGTTGTCTTCACCTATGGCGACAGCTCATTCACAATACCGGGCTACATGGTGTGGTGTGCGCTGGCTTATGCACTCACCGGTTCCTGGCTCACCTGGCTGATCGGCCGCCCGCTCATCAAGCTCAATGCCGATCGTTATGCGCGTGAGGCCGATCTGCGCTACGCCATCGTGCGCATCAACGAAACCGTGCAAACGGTTGCGATGGAGCGCGGCGAGGCGGATGAAAGACACAGCGCCAACGGCTCGATCGTCAACGTGATCGATCTCGGCTGCAAGCTTGCCAACGGACTATCCCGCCTGAGCTGGATCACCTCGGGTTATGGCTGGCTGGCGATCATCGTTCCGATATTGGTTGCGATACCCGGCTTCTTCACTGGCAGCCTGACGCTGGGCGGCCTGATGATGGTGGTCGGTGCCTTCAACCAGGTGCAGAATTCGCTGCGCTGGTTCGTCGACAATTTCCCCGCCATTGCCGACTGGCGTGCGACGCTCCTGCGCGTCTCGCGCTTCCGCAACGGGCTTTCCTATCTCGATCCCGAAAATGACGGCGCTCCCGGCATCGCGCTCGGTCCCCATCCACAGGGACATGTCTGTTTCGAGAACCTGATCATCGAGCGGCACGGCAATCCTATTTCCTTTGCGACACCCTGGATCGAGATCAAGCAGGGCGAACGCGCGCTCGTGGAGTGCGCATCCGACTGCGACAAGAGCCTGCTCTTGCGTGCCATGGCGGGCCTGTGGACGGAGGGCTCAGGCGCCATTCTCCTGCCGCCGGCGAAGAGCATCATGTATGTTCCCGCCCGTTTGCATTTCCGCATCGGCACATTGCGCGAGGCGATGACCTATCCGGCCGCCAATGGTGAGTTCGACGATACGATGATCTGTGCCGCCCTCGTTCGTGGGTGTTGTCGGCCGGCGAACAGCACCGCCTCAGCCTGGCCCGTCTCGTCCTCCACCGGCCGGACTGGGTGCTCTTCGAGGATATGGCGGCAACCGCCAATGAGCAGGATCTGCCTTTGCTGCGTTCGGTCTTCACCCGCGAACTGAAGGCTTCGGCGGTCATCGGCATCGGCGCCTGCCCGGCGCTCAATGGCTTCTTCGGACGCCGGCTTCGCCTGTCGCGGCCGGTCAGAGCCGTTCCGCGGCCGGCCATCCATGACGCAGCGATAGTCGGACCCGGGCGTCCCCTCGAAGCGGCTGAATAGGCCCGCTCTCCCGCCGGACACATCCTCTGGATCAAGGTGCGTTCAGATCGTATGATCTGAACGGATCGACGTGCTCGAATGATGAGTTCGAGGCTCGTTGCGCTCGCATCTCCAGGGTGCGGGTCGACGAGCCGCAACAAAACACCACGCACCACTATCAGGACCATACTCACCATGACAGATCAATCCGCCAAGCTCGCCGATGCCGCGACTGGCATCGACGAGGCCGCTCAAGCCGGTCTCGTGCCGCAACTCTCCATGATGATCCGTGCCCTCTTCGCTTCCCCGGTGCGCAATGTCCTCTTTCTCCTGGGCTTCAGCCTTGTCACCGTCATTCTCGTCTCTGCCTATGGACAGATCCGCCTCAACAGCTGGAATCGGCCATTTTATGACGCCCTCGCCCGGCGCGACTTGACCGATTTCTTCGTCCAGCTTGGCATCTTCCTCATGATCGCCGGCAGTCTCCTCATCCTCAATGTCTTCCAGAAATTCCTCAACCTGATGTTGCGGCTCAAGCTCCGCGAAGGGCTGGTGCGCGACCTGGTCGGCGAGTGGCTGATGCCGCGAAGGGCCTTCCGGCTTGCCCATGCCGGTCCGATCGGCGTCAATCCGGATCAGCGCCTGCATGAGGATGCCCGCCACCTGACCGAGCTTTCGGCCGATCTCGGCATCGGCCTGTTCCAATCGGCGGTCCTGCTCGTGAGTTTCATCGGCGTCCTGTGGACACTCTCATCCGGCTTCATTTTCAATGTAAGTGGGCGGACTTTCGCTATTCCCGGCTACATGGTGTGGGCTGCGATCATTTATGCGGGCTCGGCTTCCTTGATCAGCTATTGGGTGGGTCGCCCGCTCATCCCCCGCAATGCCGAGCGCTATGCGCGCGAAGCCGAACTGCGCTTTTCGCTGATGCGCGTCAATGAGCATGTCGATGCCATTGCCCTCTTCGGCGGCGAGGCCGATGAGAGGCGGCGCATCGAGATCGATCTCTATGCGGTGCTGGACGCGACGCGCAGAATCGTCAACCGCATGGTCGGCCTCACCTGGGTAACGGCGGGCTATGGCTGGTTCACCATCGTGGCGCCTATCCTGGTCGCCGCTCCCGTCTATTTCGCCGGCAACCTTTCCTTTGGGGGCCTGATGATGGCGGTGGGCGCCTTCAACCAGGTGCAGAATTCGCTGCAGTGGTTCGTCGAGAATTTCAGCGCCATCGCCGATTGGCGGGCGACGCTCCTGCGCATCGCCAATTTCCGCAGCGCCGTCATCAAAACCGATGCACTGCATACGGTCGAGACCCGCATCGACTTCGCCGATGGCGAACCGGGCCGGATCCATATCGATAATCTCGAAATCGCGTCTCCCACTGGCTGCACCAAGCTCAAGGAGAGGAAGGTCGAGATCAAGGCCGGCGACCGCGTTGTCATCGTCGGTGAGACGGGCGCCGGCAAGACCCTTCTGTTCAGGACCCTGGCGGGTCTGTGGCCATGGGGCGAGGGCACTATCACCCGGCCGAATGGCGACACCATCCTCTATATGCCGAAGACACCCTATCTGCCCCCCGGCACCTTGCGCGAGGTCCTGGCCTATCCTTCGGCGGTTGCCGACTTCGAGGCGCCCGATTTCGAAGCTGCTCTGAAGAGCACCGGTCTCGACGATCTCATACCTAAGCTCGACAATCAGAACAGATGGGACAAGAAGCTGTCCGACGATCAACAGCAGGCGATTGCTTTCGCCCGCGTCAGGCTGCACAAGCCGCAGTGGCTGCTCATCGATGAAGTCCTCGATACTCTCGACGACAGAACCCACGAACGGATCTGCGCCCTGCTGGCCAAGGATTTGAAAAAGACGGGCGTCATCCACATCGGCAAGACCGAAACGCATGATCACATCTTCAAGCGCGTCCTGCATCTGGTGAAGGACCCCGAAACCCACAATCTTGCGCCGCGCCGGCCCATGCCCGACATAAGGACCGATGCCCGTTTTCCGGAAAGCGTCAAATGAACATGCCTCGTGGCGCTCTGAAATCCGCGAAGATCGGCGCGATGCCTGATGCGAGACTGCCCGACGATGAGCTGCTCGATGCCGTCCAACGCGAGACTTTCCGCTTCTTCTGGGAAGTCGCTCATCCGGTGAGCTTCCTGGCGCGCGACAGGAACCCGAAGGTGGGCAGCCACGACGACGACAAGGTCTCCATTGGCGGCACCGGCTTCGGCGTCATGGCTTTCATCGTCGCAGTCGAGCGCCATTGGGTGAATCGCGATGAAGCGCTGGAGCGCCTCCACCTGATGCTCGACATGCTCGAGCGCGCGACCTGCTATCACGGCGTCTATCCGCATTTCATCAATGGAGCCACCGGCGCCACCATTCCTTTCTGGCGCAAGGATGATGGCGCCGATCTGGTCGAGACGGCGCTTCTGTTTCAGGGGCTCCTCTGCGCCAAGCAGTATTTCGACCGCGACACGATGGCTGAGCGGCGGCTGCGCGGGCGCATCAATTTCCTGTGGCATGAGGTCGAGTGGAGCTGGCACACGCGGGATGGGCGCCAGTCGCTCACCTGGCACTGGAGTCCGAATAACGGCTGGAGCCTGGATCACGAGATCCGCGGCTGGAACGAATGCCTCATCACCTATGTGCTCGCCGCCGCAGCGCCCCGCTATGGCATCGAGGCTGACGTCTATCACAA
>VAZZ01000494.1 GCA_005884715.1 Alphaproteobacteria bacterium
CCCTCTATTTACGGCTGTTATTGCCCGGGGCCCACGCATCCGTTACAAGCCCGCTCGACTTTCATTTGCAATGGAGCGGGCATGTCCGCCATGACCAGACAGCAGCGCCCAAAAGCGCGCCTCGCCAAGGGTTTCCGCGATGTGGGCCCGGACGAGGTGCGCGGCGTCAAGCGCATGATGCGGGTGATCGAGGAGGTCTTTGAGGCCTATGGCTTCGAGCCCCTTGAGCTGCCTTTCATCGAATATACCGATGCGCTCGGCAAATTCCTGCCCGATCAGGAGCGGCCGAATGAAGGCGTGTTCTCCTTCCAGGACGAGGACGAGCAGTGGCTGTCGCTGCGCTATGATCTGACCGCACCCTTGGCGCGCTATATCGCCGAGAACCA
>VAZZ01000495.1 GCA_005884715.1 Alphaproteobacteria bacterium
TCGCCTGCGGCGGATGCGGAAATCTGCATGATGATCGCCGACACGACGGAGAAGCTCGGCATAGGGCGCGGCGATTATGTGATGAAAGTAAACAACCGCAAGATCCTCGATGGCGTGCTGGAAGCCATTGGTGTCGCGGGTGAGGAGAATGAAGCACGGCGCATGACGGTGCTGCGCGCCATCGACAAGCTCGACCGGTTGGGCGTTGCGGGCGTGCGCGATCTCCTGGGCAAGGGCCGCAAGGATGAATCGGGCGATTTCACCAAGGGCGCCGAACTGGACCAAGCCGCGATCGACCGCGTCGCGGGCTTCGTCAATGCGGGTGCTGCGACGCGAAGTGAAACACTCAAGCGGCTTGCCGAACTCGTCGGCTCGAGCGAACGCGGCCGCGCCGGCGTTGCCGAGCTCGAAGAGATGGCGGGCCTTTTTGGCGCAGCAGGCTATGCGGAAGACCGCATCAGAATCGATCCAGCGGTGGTGCGCGGTCTCGGCTATTACACCGGCCCCGTCTTCGAATGCGAGTTGTCGATGGAAGCGCGCAATGAAGAGGGTCAGCTGGTGCGCTTTGGCTCGGTCGGCGGCGGCGGCCGCTATGACGATCTCGTCGCACGCTTCACCGGCCAGCAGGTGCCGGCCACCGGCTTCTCGATCGGCGTGTCGCGGCTCTATACGGCGCTCAAGCTCCTTGGCCGGACGCAAGAGGGAACAACGCTTGCGCCCGTCGTGGTGCTGGTGATGGACCGCGACCGGCTCGGCGATTATCAGCGCATGGTGTCGGCGCTGCGCGCCGCCGGCATTCGCGCCGAGATGTATGTCGGGAGTTCCGGCATGAAGGCGCAAATGAAATATGCCGACAAGCGCGGTAGTCCGCTTGTCGTCATCCAGGGTGGCGATGAGAAGGCCAAAGGCGAAGTGCAGATCAAGGATCTCGCGCTCGGCGCTGCGCTCGCCGGCAGTGTCGAAAGCCGGTCCGACTACAAAGACGCGCGCCTGGCGCAGTTCTCGGTCAAGGAGGCCGATCTGGTGAAGGCGGTGCGCGAGGCTCTGGCGAAGAGATGAGGGGAAACGAAACCGATTTCCCCTCCCCCTTGTGGGAAGGGGTTAGGGTTGGGGGTCTTTCCGGTCTCTCAATTCGCTCTCTATGGAATGGTCTGTCCGAGACGACCTGTCAGGACTCAACCCGGTCTAAACTGTCAGGATTCAGCCCGGTTTGTACCACCGGCTCCCCACCCCTAACCTCTCCCCACGAGCGGGAGGGGAATGATTGTGTGCGTTCTTTGCGAGCACGCCATGCCCGGTAAGTCCTCTTCCGAGCGCCGGGCGCTCGAGGCCCAGAATGCCCACGTGATGGCGGTATTCGAACAGGCGGGTTTCGATCACATCGCACCCGATATCCTGCAGCCCGCCGATATCTTTCTCGAAAGGTCAGGCGAGGAAATCCGCGCCAATTCCTATGTCTTCACCGATCCGGAAGGGGCCGAGATGTGTCTCAGGCCCGATCTCACGGTGCCGGCCTGCCGCTACCACCTGACCCATGCGGCGAAGCCCGACAGCGAGGCGCGCTATTGCTATTGCGGTCCGGCCTTCCGCTTCGCGCATGGCGGGCGGATCCCAAGCGAGTTCGGCCAGGCCGGCATCGAATGGCTGGCAGCACCCGATGCCGAAGCTGCGGAAGCGCAAGTGCTGTCGCTCACCATAGCCGCCCTCAAGGCGGCGGGCCTCGGGCGCTATCGCGTCAAGCTTGGCGATCTCAGGTTGTTCCACGCGCTGCTCGACGGGCTTGAGATGCCGAAGCGCTGGCGCAGGCGTCTCATCCATCATTTCTGGCGGCCGCAGACATTCCGCGAGACAATGCAGCGCTTCGCCACCCGCGAGGAGCAAAAGCGGACCAGCATTTCGGATCATGTGGATGAAGTGGTGGGCAGGGACATGATCGAGACGCGCCGCTGGGTCGAGAGCGAGCTTGCGCGCAAGGCGTTACCGCTGACCGGTGGCCGCTCGCCGGAGGAAATCGCGGGCCGGCTCGCCGAGAAAGCGGCCGACCGGTCGGCACATCCCTTGTCGCCCGATGCGGTCAGGGCGATCGATACTTATCTTGCGATTGAAGGCAGTGCCGCATCGGTGCTGAAGGATCTCGAAGCGGTTGCCGACGGCGAGGCCTATCGGAGCGCGCTCAAACAGTTTCGCCGCCGCATCGAAGCGATGGCCCAGCAAGGCCTCAAGCCTGAAGACTTCTCCTTCGCCGCCACCTTCGGCCGCAACCTCGAATATTATACCGGCTTCGTGTTCCAGATCGAAACGGACACGGCGCAAGGCGTATCCCAGGTCGCCGGTGGCGGGCGCTATGACGATCTCCTCTCCGATATAGGCTCGCCCGTTCCGGTGTCGGCGGTCGGTTGCGCCATCGGCACCGAGCAGCTCCTGGCAGCCATCGGAGCACGGTCATGACGGCGCTCATTCTGGGCATTCCCTCCAAGGGACGCCTGATGGAGGCGAGCGAGGCGCTCTTCGCCAAAGCGGGTTTTGGTTTAACCCGGGGCGGATCGGACCGGCTCTATCGTGGGCGGCTTAAGGGCGTGCCGGATGTCGATGTCGCCTTCCTCTCGGCATCGGAAATCGCGGGTGCGCTCAAAGACGGAAAGATCGATCTCGGCGTCACCGGCGAAGATCTCCTGCGCGAGACGCTCAAGCCCGACGATGAGCGCGTCGATATCCTGCAGCGGCTGGGTTTCGGGCTTGCCAATGTTGTGGTCGCAGTGCCGCAATCCTGGCTTGACGTGGCGCAGATGAGCGATCTCGATGAGGTCTCGGAAGGCTTCTATGAGCGCCACGGCAGGCGTCTGCGCGTCGCCACCAAATATCTCAATCTCACGCGGCGCTTCTTCGCGATGAAGGGCGTCACCGGCTATCGTATAGTGGAGAGTCTCGGCGCCACCGAGGGGGCGCCGGCGGCCGGGACCGCCGAAGCCATTATCGACATCACGACGACCGGCTCGACGCTCGCCGCCAACCATCTCAAGATCCTCGATGACGGCGTGATCCTTGAATCGCAAGCGGTGCTGGCAGCTCAGGCCGGGCTCAAAGGCGATCAGCGGGTTGCCATCTTGCGGGCGGGACTGAGCCAGGCGGTTGTCGCCGCATAGGCCCGCTTGATCCAGGGCAATAGCACAACGGCGATGCCGACGAGCAGCACGATCCAGGCCGGGCGCAGACCATAGGCGAAGACCAGATTGGCCTTCAACACGCGGAACGGATCGACGCCGGTCGCGATTCCGTACCAGGCGAAGGGGTCAAGGCAAAGCGGAATTTCAGTGCGATCCGATAGATCATCAACAGGATGAAGAAACCCGACCACATGGTCGCCTGACTGACATCGATCTTGGACTGCATGAAATAGTGCAGCAGCGCCAGGACGGCGATGCCATAGACGATCATATGGAGCCGCTTCCAGTTGCGGCCAAGCTTGCGCAAGGCCCAGTCCGTCGATGTCGCGGCGAGAAGGCTCAGGCCAATGAGGGCGGTGAAGCCAATGGTGAGATAGATGCGCTTGACGATTTCGGAGGCGACAAAGACGAAATCGAAATTCTGATTAACGATATTGAGAGAGAAATGCGCTGCCGCATAGGCGAAGGTGGTGACCCCCAGCATGCGGCGGATGAGGGCAAGCTTCGGCCACATCAGGATGCGCTGCAATGGCGTCAAGGCCAAGGTGGCGATCAGGAAGCGTACCGTCCAATCGCCGACCTGATGCAGTGCTTCCTTGTAGGGCAGAGGTCCCAGCGCATGGCGCCAGAAGGCTATGGCGATCAGGAGCGCCGGAATGCAGACAAGAACGAATATCCCCGTCTTGAGGAGGGAGAACCTGCCCGAACGGTCAGTCCATGGGCTTATGAGGGTTCGATAATGCATGTCAGCAGTCTATACGCCGGCGGGACGCCCGGCGTTTCAGCCATCGTTCACGATTTTGCGAGGTTAGTCAGCCTATTCGTGTCTCAGCGCTTCGATCGGGTCGAGCCGCGCGGCGCGCCTTGCGGGGAAAAAGCCGAAGCCCAGGCCAATGGCGCCCGAGAACAGGAAGGCCAGAGCGATGATCGAGGGGCTCGGGACGAAGGGAATGGCCATGAAATGTATCGCCAGGCCCGCCAGAGCGAGGCCAAGCATGATGCCGATGACACCGCCCATCAGGGCCAAGACCAGCGCCTCGACCAGGAACTGGGTCAGGACCTGGCGCTCAAGCGCGCCAATAGCGAGGCGGATGCCGATCTCGCGCGTGCGCTCGGTGACCGACACCAGCATGATATTCATGATGCCGATGCCGCCGACCAAGAGGCTGACGCCGGCGACGGCACTCAGGAGCCCGGTGAGAAGCGTCGAGGTCGAGGTCATGGTCGAGATGAGCTGGCTCATGTCGCGCACCGTGAAAGTGTCGTCCTTGTCGGGCCCGACGCGGCGGATCTCGCGCAGGATTTGTTCGATATTGGCTGTGACGGCCGGGATGTCGCCGCTTGTCGCCGCCGAAATGTAGATGGTCGAGATGCGGGTATTGCCGGCAATGCGGCGCTGGAAGGTGCGCAGCGGCATGATGACGGTATTGTCCTGGTCATTGCCGAAAGCGCCCTGGCCCTTGCCGGCGAGAACGCCAATGATGTCGCAAGAAACATTGCTGACTCGCATTCGCTTGCCGAGCGCATCATCAGGCGCAAAGAGCGCGTCATTGACGCTCTTGCCGATCACGCACACCGCGCTGCCGGAGCGAATCTCGCCGTCGCTGAAAGGCCGCCCAGAGACGAAGGTCCAGTCCTGAGCGGTGAAGAATTCGGAATCGGTCCCGGTCACCGTCGTCGCATAATTGAGCGACCCGAAAACCAGCGTCACGGCACGGGTCGCGGCGGGAGCGATGGCGCGAACGCCCGTCAGTTCGCCGCGCAATTTGGCGATCGTCTTGTCGTCGAAGGAACGGTTCTCCTGGCCGGCACCGCCTGGACCGAACATGTTGCGTCCTGGCTGCGCGATCAGGAGATTGCTGCCGAGCTTCGACAGATCATCGGTCACCCTCCGTGTCGTGCCGTTGCCGATAGTGACCATGGCGATCACGGCCGCGACGCCGATCACAATGCCGAGCAGCGTCAGGATCGAGCGCAGGACATTGCGCCTGATGGACAAGGTTGCGAGCTTGAGAGCTTCCCAGAGCATCAGGCGGCCTCGCGCGCGATGTCGGATTCGATGCGCCCGTCGAGGAAGCGGATGGTGCGATGGGCGAAGGCCGCCATGTCGGGCTCATGTGTCACCATGATGATGGTGTGGCCACGCTCGTCATTGAGCCTTGCCAGCAGCTCCATGATCTCGTGGCTGCGCGCTGTGTCGAGATTGCCGGTCGGCTCATCGGCGAGAAGCACCAGGGGATCGGTGACAATGGCGCGCGCGATGGCGACGCGCTGCTGCTGGCCGCCGGAAAGCTGCGCCGGGGTGTGATGCTCGCGGCCCTCGATGCCGACGAGCCGCAGGGCCTCGCGGGCGCGCTCATGGCGCTCGCGCCTGGGCGTGCCGCGATAGACGAGCGGCAATTCGATATTCTCGATCGCGGTGGTGCGGGCGAGGAGATTGTAGCCCTGGAAGACGAAGCCAAGAAAATTGCGCCTGAGCAAAGCGCGCTGGTCGCGGGCGAGGGAAGTGACATCGGCGCCGCCAAAGAGATAGCGACCGCCCGATGGCGTATCGAGGCAGCCGAGGATATTCATCGCCGTCGACTTGCCGGAGCCAGAAGGACCCATGATGGCAACAAATTCGCCGCGCGCGATGGCGAGGTCGACGCCGGCCAATGCGCGCACGAGGCCCGCGCCCTCGCCATAAAGCTTCTGGACCCTTTCGAAGGCGATAAAAGGCGCGATGCCGGTCATCTTCCGGACTGCCTGGACGCCGTGATCACATCATCATCGGCGGAAAGCTCGCCCTTGACGATCTGGGTCAGCTTGCCGTCGGTGACGCCCAAGGTCACAGGGACTTACTGCGGGCGGCCGGCTTTGAGAATCCACACGTTGCGGGCATTGGCCGGAGTATCGCGCTTCGGCGCAGCGTTTGCGCGCGGTGGTCTGGGGAAGAAGATGCGGCTGAGATCGAAGCCGGTATCGGCCTTGGCTTGCGGCGGCGCATAGCGTAGCGCCGCATTGGGAACCGCTAATGCATTGGCGACCTTTTGCACGATGATCTGGGCCGTCGCCGTCATGCCGGGGCGCAAGAGGAGCGCGCTGTTGTCGACGGTCAGGATGGCCTTGTAGGTGACGACGCCGTCCGTGGTGAGGGGTGAGAATTCGAGCGTCTCGATCTTGGCCGGAAAGGGCTTGCCCGGATAGGCATCGACGGTGAATTGCGCCTCCTGGCCGGCCTTGACCGCGCCAATATCGGCTTCATCGATATTGGCCTCGACCTGCATGCGGGTGAGATCCTCGGCGAGAGTGAATAGCACGGGCGCCTGCAGCGAGGAGGCGACCGTCTGGCCGGGCTCCGCGGCGCGCTTGAGCACGATGCCGTCGACGGGCGAAACGACGTTCGATTTGGCGATATCGATCTCCTGCAGGGCAATGTCGGCCTTGGCGACCTCGATATCGGCCTCTGCCGCAGCGACAGCCGCCGCACCGCTGTCGCGCGAAGCCAGGGCGGTATCGAGGTCCTGAGTGGCAGCGAAGCCCTTCTTGCTCAAAGCGGTCTGGCGGTCGAGCACCAGCCGGCGCTGCTCATATGTGGCTTTGGCATCGGCGAGCCTGGCTTCGCTCGCGGCGAGGGACGCCGTGGCTCGGGCGAGTTGGGCGGTAAGCCGCTTCACGTCGAGCGCGGCGAGCACATCGCCCTTCTTGACGATGCTGTTATTATCGACATTGACGGTGCGAATGACGCCGGAAATCTCGCTCGAGACATCGACCTGGGTGGTCGGCTGGACAGTGCCGGTGGCGATCACAGTGACAGTCAGCGGGGTTGCGACGACTGGGGTCGTATCATAGGTCACCGCGCTCGCGGTGGCGCCCGATGAATAATACCAGTAGGCGGCTGCGCCCAGCACAAGAGCAGCCGTGGCGCCATAGGCAAGGCGGCGCGCCAAGCGTCTGGTCCTGGCGTGGGAATCGAGGCCCAAGGCCAAGCTAATGTCCTCAGGCGCGATCTGGCTCTGCATATTCATATGAGTAACTTTTCGTCAGATTTACGCGGATCTCTCCATCCGGTTCATAAGACGCATATAAGTCCGAATTCCGGCGCTGTCGGGCGGCCTCGGGTTCGCTTGCAGTCCGAATATTGATGATTTCGAGGACTAATGTCCGGCGCCGGCAGGTGCGCCGCGGGGTGCCGGCTTGCGGATCAAGGGCACCAGCAGCACCATGGCGAGGAAGATCACCGCCAGGACCAGGAAGACATCGGAAAAGGCCATCACCAGCGATTCACGGTGGGCGCTCTGGGTCATCATCTTGATCGCGGCGAACTCGCTATCGCTGCCGAGCCTCGGGGTCAGGACCTGGGTCATGGTCTGAAGATGCTCGACGGCCGCCTGCCTCCCCCAACTCACCGCCTCATGCAGTCTTGCAATGTGAATATCGGTGCGTTCATTGAGGATCGTCGTGATGACGGCGAGGCCGACGGCGCCGCCCAGATTGCGGGTCAAGTTGAAAAGACCGGATGCGTTCTTGATCAATTGCGGCGGCAGCGTGCCAAGCGCCAGCATGGAGATCGGCACCATGGCCAGCATTAGAGCAACTCCACGCAGAGCCTGCGGGATGAACAATTCGGTGAAGGCCCAGTCCTTGGTGATCGGCACCAGCTCGAGACAGGAGATGCCAAACAAGCCCATGCCGAAGCCGACGATCCAGCGCGCATCGAAACGCTGAGCGAGCTGGCCGGCGAAAGGTGCGGTCATCATCTGGAACATGCCGGTGACGAACATGGTCTCGCCGATCTGCAAGGAGTCGTAACCGCGCACCCGGGCGAGGAAAACCGGATAGAGATAGACGAGGCCGTAGAGTCCGACGCCAACGATGAAAGAGAACAGCGATCCGGTCGCGAAGTTGCGGTCGCTGAAGGTGCGCAAATCGACGACAGGTTCTTCGGCAGTGAATGCGCGCCAGAAAAATATGACGCAACCAACCGCTGAGACCACAGCCAGATTGCGAATGGTCTCGTCGCCGAACCAGTCATTCTGCGGCCCTTCCTCGAGCACATATTCGAGCCCGCCGAGGAAAGCCGCGAGCGTGACAAGACCGATATAGTCGAATTTGCGCAACAGCTTGAAATCGGGCTTGTCGAAATCGATGAGGAAATAGGTAGCGGCCGTCACCGCGATGCCAGGGATGACGTTGATGAGGAACAGCCAGTGCCAGGAGAAGAGATTGGTGAGATAGCCGCCAACCGTCGGGCCAATGGTCGGCGCCATGGTGGCGATGAGCCCGACGACCGCTGAAATGGAGCCGCGGCGCTGCGGCGGGAAGATGGTGAAGGCGGCAGCGAAGACGGACGGAATCATGGCGCCGCCAATGAAGCCCTGCAAGGCCCGATAGATCATCATCTGATCGATGGATGTGGCCGTGGCGCAGAGCGCGCTGGTGACGGTGAAGCCCCCGGCCGCCATCGCAAAGAGATAACGTGTTGAAAGAGCCCGGCCGAGAAAGCCCGACAATGGGATCATCACCACTTCGGCGATGAGATAGGAGGTCTGTACCCAGGAGATTTCCGATGCGCCGGCAGCGAGGCCAGCCTGGATCTCACTCAACGACGACGAGACAATCTGGATGTCGAGGATCGCCATAAACATGCCGACGGCCATGGCGATAAAGGCGAAGATGCGCCGCCTCGGCATGATGTCGGCTTGGGTTTCCATTGCTGGATCCTATTCGCTTGAGGCGACCTTCTTTCCACCGGCCCGGCTGTCGATCGACACGACGACCGACATTCCGGGCCGCAGGAGGCTTTCTGCGGCCACATTGGCGGGAACCGCGATGCGAACGGCGACACGCTGCGTGACCTTGGTGAAATTGCCGGTGGCGTTGTCGGGAGGCAGCAGGCTGAACACGGCGCCCGAAGCAGGGGCGATGCTTTCGACGGTCCCGGTCACCGGCTTGTCGTCATAGGCATCGACGCCGATCTCGGCCGGCGCGCCGACACGGATTCCAGCGAGCTGCGTTTCCTTGTAATTGGCATCGACATAGACCTTCGACAGAGGCACCAATGCCAAAAGGCGCTGGCCCGGCGACACATATTGTCCCGACTGCACCGCTCGATTGCCGATGACGCCATCGAAGGGAGCGCGGATCACCGTGCGCTCGAGATCGAGCTTCTTCTGATCGAGCGTGTTGCGATCCTGGTCGAGCGCACGCTCTGCCTCGACACGCTGGGCCTGAAGGACCGCGACATTGGCTTCGGCCGAGGTCAAGCCGGCCTTGGCGGTATCCAGTGAAGCCTGGGCCTTCTCTTGTGCGGCAGTGGCTCGCTCGAGCGTCTGGGGGCTGGCGAATTCGGTCTGTTTAAGTTTCTGAGCGCGTTTCAGATCAGCGGCGGTCAGATCGAGGTCGGCTTGCGCCGAATCGATCGCCGCCTGAGCCTGGGTGACCGCGGTTTTCGCGGCTTCGATCTGACGGTCGATGCGGCCGATCGCGGCGGTTTGCGATGCGATCTGAGATTCAGCCGCGGCGATGGCCAGGCGTTCATCGGAATCATCGAGCGTCACCAGGGCATCGCCGGCGCGCACCGGCTTGTTCGTCTCGGCGAGCACAGTCGTGACATAGCCCGCGATGCGCGGCGAGACAGTGGTGAAATCGGCACCGACATAGGCGTCATCGGTCGACACCATGAAACGGCCGCTCGTCCACCATTCATAGCCGAAATAGGATCCCGCACTGCCCAGCAGAAGTGCTGCCACGAGGAGGACGAGGCTCCGGCGTCCTTTGCCGTTACGCTTCGCGGGCGGGGGAGCGCCGGTGGACTTCTCGGTGGTGATTACCGGTGCCGGCCTCACTTCGGTCTGGGCGGGCTTCGCCCGGTCTGGTGCTTCAACTGTTTCCCGCAGCAGGACGGGGGTGGTTACCGGAGCCGCTTGCTCCGGCTTCACGAGGGCAATCTTGTTCACTTGTGTCTCCAAGCTCTGGAGTTGGGCGCTGACCGAACAGTTCGGTCAATGAAACCTTGAAATAGGCCTATCAGAAGATTAAATCAAGATCGAACCGAACGGTTCGGTCAAATTTAATGGACGATCGGCCTTCCGTAGGGTATCCTTGGTCGCCTCGAATCGCCCAAAGGACTGAAATGCGGACTTGCAGCATAATATGAGGATAGGTCTCTAATTCTTTGGAATATTTAGGAGAAGTAAGTGACGCTGGTTGAACTGGACGGACCGCCAACCGTCGAATTGGCCCCAGGGCAGGACCCAAAGAAGCGCCGGCAGATTCTGGAAGGTGCGCGCAAGGTCTTCCATGATAAAGGCTTCGATGGCGCCAGCATGAATGACATTGCCCGGGTGGCCGGCGTGTCCAAGGGCACGCTCTATGTCTATTTCGAAAACAAGGAGCGGCTCTTCCTTGACCTCATCGCTGAGGAGAAGCGGGCCGATCTATGGCCCATCGTCTCGCTCGATCCCGAAGACCACGACATCGCCTCGGTACTGAATCGCTTCGGCCAGGAATTCCTCAGGTTGCTGTCCAGGCCCTATTACATCAAGGCGATGCGCACCGTGTTTTCGATCGTCGAGCGCATGCCGGAGATTGGCGCCGATTATTACTCGCGCGGGCCACAAGTCTGTATGGAGAAGCTCGCCGCCTATCTCCAGGCGCAAGCGAATGCGGGCGTTGTCGAAATCGAGGACTGCCAACTTGCCGCCCAGCAATTCATGGATTTGTCGCAGTCGGGCCTTTTGCGCCGGCTGTTGTTCAATGCCGCGCCGACGCCCAGCGAAGCCGAGATCGCGCTGCAGGTTTCGCGCGCCGTGACCTTCTTCCTCAAGGTATATAAGCCGAGCTAGGCGACAGCTTTCAACCGGCAGAAACACGATGCCTTGACGGGCACATCGGCTCGGGCAACCGCGATATCGAGCGCCTTTTTGATGATGATCGCCTCGCTCGTCTTGCCGAGCTTCATCAAGCACTCATGGAAACCATGCAGGCTCCAGACATTATTCGGATGCTGGCAGGCCCGGCGCAATGTCGCGTCGAGACCCAGATCGGCGCGATAGACGGCTTCGGCTTCAGCGACCTTGCCCTGTTCGAGAAGAAGGGCGCCCAGCGCATGGCGGGTCGGCTGCATCCAGCCCCACGGTTCGTCATAGGGAAGATTGTCGTCAAGCTCGATCGATCTGCGCAAATGCGCGAAGGCTTGCATATGGCAGCCCTTGCGATAGGCGATCTCACCTTTCATCATCTCAGACGCGATCGCTAATATGTCGATGCACGTATTGTTGAAGAGATAGCGGGTCGGCGGCACCTTCGCGACCGCTGCTTCGAAAAGGTTCGCTTCTGCTTCGGCCTTCGCCACATCACCCGAAGCGGCATGTGCCACCGCCTTGGCATAATGGATCATCGCCGTCGTCACGCAATAGAGCGCCTGATTGGCCGGTAGTCTCTCGGCGATGATCTCACGCCATTTGCCGAAGCGGATCAGCACATGGATCTTCATCGGCACGAAGCTTTCGAGCCAGTCGGCCATGGGCGGCACTTCGATAGTGAGAAGATCTTCGGTGAGGTTCGCCGCCATTTCCTCAGCCGCCGCGAGTGCGGGCGCAAACTGGCCGAGGAACATCGCGCCATAGAGCTTGAAGTGATAATTGTGGCAGCGATAGAGCGAATAGAAGTTCAGCGCCCCTTCCTTCGCCAGAAATTTTTGATCCACCCGTATGGCGCGCTCGTTCCAGTCGACGACATTCAGATAGTCGCCGCACAGGACATCGATATGGGTCGGCATATGAAGGAGATGGCCGGCATCGGGAACGACATGGCGCAAACGGTCGCCGGCCTTGAGGGCGCGTTCGGGGAAGGGCGACATCTCCATCAGGTGGACATACATATGGAGGAGGCCCGGATGAGTGCTGCCGCCCGGCAGCTTCATGGAATTTTCGAGCACCTCGATCGCTTCCAGCGTATCGGCCCCCTCGGCGGGCTTGCCGGTCTCGATGTTCCACAGCTGCCACGGTGTGCGGTTCATGATCGCTTCGGCGAAGAGAGCGGCCACGTCGAGGTCCTGGGGATGCGCGTGATAGACCTTGCGCATCGCCATGGCATAATCGTCATTCCAGTTCGGTGTCACCTGGCCGGGTTCGCCGGAAGGGTAGCGCAGCCTCAAGGGCTCGATGAGGGCGCGTTCCACCGCACTCGCCTGGGCTGCGCGTTTCAGGGCCTCGGCCGTCGCCCTGTAAGCGGTGGAAAGCGAGCGTTCGAGATCGACCGTGTCGAAGGCTTTCCATTGCTTGTTGTAATTGGGGCCGGCGGCATAGGCGATTCCCCACCAGGCCATGGCGCATTGGGGATCAGCCGAGGCTGCCTTTTCGAAACAGCGCACCGCCTCGTCGTGATTATAGCCGTAACACCAGGCGAGGCCGCGATCGAACCAGTTCTGCGCTTCTGACGATGTGGTCGAAACCTGGCGGCTATAGGTCCCAAGATCGTAATAGTCGGTCATCTGATCGTCGCCCGATGAGGCATTGGGGGTGAGCTACCGGCCGAGCCGGGGATTGGGCTGGTAGGTGCTGCAGTAATAGAAATTGACACCAATCCATACGAAGAGTTTCTTGTTTTTGCGGATGAACGGCAAGGTGACGAGCTTTGTGCTGCCACCTTCCGTCATTTCGACGCTGAGCGTGATCTTGTTGCCATCGACGCTGACATTGGTGATCTTGCCGACGCTCTCGTCCCAGTTGATCTCGGTCGGGCTCAGATTGATGTAAGCGCGCTTTTCCTTGTAAACGGGACTGTTCTGATCGGCGCGGTTCACCTTGCACCAGTCGTAAACGCGGGCATAGGTGCCGGATTCGAGCGGGAACTCTTCGGATGACGCGCCAGCCGAATTCGCCGCAGTGAACGCTACCGCCAAGCCAACAAACAAGATTCGTAGTCCAGAACGCATGAGCTTATCTCCCGCTTTTGGCTGCTTCCTAGCATAAAATCAGCGGGACGGCGCAATCCCCTCATGCATGATCGGGAACCTCCGCAATGTCGAAATAGACCGGAATGCCGCGTTCACGCGCGATGCGCACATCGTTTTCGGCGCCTTTCGAGTCGCCTGGAAGTCTCAGCACGGCATCGCAATGCTGCAAGAGCCTGCCGGCAGTGGGATGCAGAACGCGGTCATAAAGGTCATCGCCCACCGCCTTGCCGCCGGCGGTGTGCCAGACGGGAAGCGCCACCCATTTCGCCAATCATCGGCACGTGGCCTTTCTGGAAGATCGGCCAGGATGCTTCCTCCAGTCTCTTTAGATTGGTTTCCATCTTCGCAGGGTCATCGCCGGTGCCTGAGCGGTAGGGACCGGCAATCAGGATCATCATAGGCTTTTTCGACATGCGGATACTCCGTTTTCAACTCATGGCGTCAGCATGACATATCGTGACATTTCGTGCAAGATCGTGTAAATTCATGCAATGCTGACTCAACAGAGAAAACAGCTCCTGCTCGACCGTCTTGCCAAGGACGGCCGGATCATTGCCAAGGATGTAAGTGCCGAACTCGCTCTTTCGGAAGACACGATCCGCCGCGATCTGCGCGAACTTGCCGGCGAAGGCCTGCTGCAGCGCGTCCATGGCGGCGCGCTGCCGGCTTCGCCCACAGTGGCGAACCTCGCCCAACGCCGTGCCATGGCGAGCGACGAGAAACGCCGCCTCGGGCGGAAGGCGGTGAGCCTGAT